>CAZVYV010000525.1:0-2543 GCA_964630985.1 uncultured Occallatibacter sp. | reverse complement strand
GCCCGCTACGGCCTCTCGCTTGCGGAAACTCTTTGCGAGCAGGCCGCCAGCCTCTGCCCCGGCCACAGCGCTCTCTGGCTGTGAAAAGACAGTGACATCGCAGCTCGGTTCGATCAGCAGCTAGTCGGCAAGGAGATCCTTGAGCAGGCCTTCGATGGCTTGGTCAAGGGCACGGGCGCCGTGATCGTGCATGTAGCGGAAGGCCGCCTGCTGGACGGGGAACGAAACAGTCCGAACGGTTGCGTAACCCCCCGTCGGTTTCCACGGCTTTTCCGGATGCGGGAAGAGGTCGGAGAGCAAAACTCCCTTTTGCACCTGCTCGTGGATGCCGGCAAAGTCGTCGGTAAGGTTGCCGAGATTATAGAGAAGCCTGATTGCTTCCAACGCGCGCGAGCCGTTAGCGACTTTGCCGTCCTGCCCAACTGCGAAAATGCCGGGAATCGTCCAAAGTTGCTGTTCACCCCTGCTCCAGCCGAGGCGAGCGCTGACATACTGCCCATCGCGCAGGTAGTGGATCTCGGCTGCATTCAGCATGGTTTCCGGGGGAGCACCGATTCTCTCCACGAAGTCGTCCCACGCGTCGGCGATATGCTGCTCCGGGATGAGCGAGCCGGGCTCGGCTGCGGACTCGTACTCGGCGCGGGCGATGCGTTCGCGGAAGGAGCGAGTCGCCCATTTGGGTGGAAGCTCATCGGAGAATTCTGCGGCGACCAGATCAACAAGCTTGCGCGCGTCGTCGAGCGACTGGATATTGCTGGCGAGGTCGTCAATGGCAATGGAGTGAACCCGCATTTGCTCACGCAATTCTGTGGCGTGGCGCAGAACTTCGGGGCTCGGCGGCTGATATCGGAAATTGAGCTGTTGCGGGCTTTGAGTCGGCTGCTGCGGGTTTTGCCTGCCAGGTTCCTGCGCAGAAGCAAAGCAGATGGGCAAAAGCACAGCCGCGAAACGCCAGAGTTTCCCATTCATGGCCGGGAGTCCTCCTCTTGCTAAGCAGAGCCCGGAAATGCCGTGGGGCCATTGTAACGCGATGTGACAGAAGCGCGGCGATACCCCTTGACACGATGTGCCAGCAGGCAGCCGGCGCCTGACCTCACGAACCCCTTTCGCTGAAGTCAAGTCCCCCAACGCACTACATCCATCGCAAACCATTCAGATCATTGGGCAAATTCATCTTCCCAAGTTTGCCGATCATTTCCCGCTTTCGGCGCATACTCGTTTCATGGCGCTCAATCAGGATCGTGTTTCCGGGTCTCAATCCGGAGCCTCCGCCAATGCTCATCACACAGCCTCTGCAGGCCTGTCGTGCAAAGCGTGGCGCGGATTTTTTTTGAAAATTGCCCTGATTTGGGTTCACTTTTCCGGTACTTAAGTCACATACACGATTAGAATCAATGGCTTGCATGTTTACCAATCAACAAACAACCTGTTAACTCATCAATAAACTTTTTCGCAAAGTCTTCGCAGCGAGTAGCCGGCCTCCGCGCCGGCGAAACCGCTCACGGTTCCCTGATCCCGTTCTCTGCTCTCTGATCTCTGTTCTCTGGTTCTATACTTCTCGCGAATCGCATCGAGGTTTCCATGAAGCAACGTCTTGCATTCCTCATCGTTGCCCCGATCCTGGCATTGGCGACCATCCCCACAGCACGCGCACAAACCGCCAACTGCGCCACCGTCGGCACCGACAACAACTTCCTTGGCATCCAGACCATTCGGCTCTGGCCTGGAACTCCGCCGGGAGAAAAGACGCAGGGAGTTCAGACATCGCCCGCAACCAAAAGCGAACCGTGCAGCGACATTCCCGCGCTCACCATCCTTGGGCCGCGCGAAGGAACCGGCAATGGCTCAGCCGTCATCATCTTTCCCGGTGGCGCATATCTTCACTTGGCCGGCGACCTCGAAGGCCGCGAAGTGGCCGACTGGTTCACGGCGCGTGGTTTCCACGCCTTCATCCTCAGCTATCGCCTCAGCTCGCAAGGCTATCTGCTGCCGGTTCCCTTGATCGATGCGCGGCGCGCCATCCAGACCGTCCGCGCCCGCGCCGCGGATTACCACATCAGTGCCGATCGCATCGTCGTGATCGGCTTCTCAGCCGGCGGCCACCTCGCAGCACTTTCCGGAACCCTGTTTGTTCCCGGCAACCCCGACGCTGAGGATCCCATCGACCGCGCCTCCAGCCGCCCCGATTACCTCGTCCTCGGCTATCCCTGGCTCGACGCAATCACCAAAGACACGACGTTCCTGAGCTACTGCAAAATCCTGAACCTCATGGATTCCTGCGACGAACTCCGCGCTAAATACGATCCCATTCTGTTCGTCACGAAAGACACGCCGCCGACCTTCATCTACCAGACCTTTGCCGACAAGACGGTCTCTCCGGCAGCGAGCATCGACTTCTATCAGGCGCTTTTGAAGGCCGGAGTTCCTTCAGAGCTGCACGTCTTCGTCAGCGGCGCTCACGGAAGCGGGCTGGGCAAGGGCGATCCCGCGCTCGACCAATGGCCCAACCTGCTCGAGAACTGGCTCCGCGCACAGGGCCTGCT
>CAZVYV010000524.1:0-2543 GCA_964630985.1 uncultured Occallatibacter sp. | reverse complement strand
GCATGTCCAAGCGCAAAGCGATCATCGAACGTCGCCGGTCGCCGCTTCCGTTGGTCGTTGGTCAACATCGGAACCGATGGCATCCCGGGGCCAGTCAGTTGCGCGGCGTTCCGAGCCTCCAGCGCACCAGCCGCGACGGCACCCAACCGCTGTGTCCTCGGAACGGCAGGCGTCGGCGGGTTGCTCAGCCAATCGAACTGTTGCGCGGTCTTCTTCGCGGAGCGGAGTTCCTTCACGGATCCGACCACGCTTCCGATCATCCGGTTGACGCCGTATCCTGCGGCGGCCCCAAAGGGACCATGCCCGAGAACGGCACCAACCCCAGTGCTCAGCGCCGTGGAAATCGCGTCGCCGTACCGGCCCAACGTCGCGAGGAGTGCAGGCGTCGTGTCGGAATTTGTCCGCGCGTACCTCGGAATGATGGTCAGCCGAACCGCATCGGCATAGCGCCGCATCATCGTCAGTTCTTGCGGGGTGTAGAGTTGGGAAGCAATGCTTCGGCCACGCCCGTTCAGAAACTCGCTGATCGACTGCACCAGCTTTTGCTGGCCGGGTTGATCCTTCCCGATCGGATGCTGTGTCAGCCGTTGCCATACACCCTGACGGATGGCCGCCATGGCTTCACTGTCCGTCCCCGCAATGCGCTCGATCGCGGCAATCATCCGGGAAGCATTACCTGGATTGCCGGAACCGATCGCGTTGAACACCGCGGCGGCGGTTTCCTCCGGGGTGGCAGTCCCCGCCATGATGCGGCGGAATACCGCGCCTTGGTTTCCGCCGATATCGGAGCCACCGAACATCTGCTCGTAGCCGGTTGCCATCCGTTCCGCGGCTTGCGTCGCCGGCAGTTGCGCAATGGTCTGTTCGAGGTCACGCAAGCCTTGCGCGTGGCCACGCATCGCCGCGAGTTCCTGGGGCGAGAAAACACGACGGGCAAGAGACGATCCGGCAAATTGTGTGATACTCTGTGCCGACTTGATAGGGTCGACATCGCCAGCCGCATTTCTGACCTGTGCGGCGCGCTGCCAAATCCCCTGACGAATGGCACTGATGGCATCGCTATCCCGGCCAAGAACATCCTCTAGCCGGCCGTACAGCCGTACCGGAAGCCCGGCCGTCCCGACGCGCCCGGAGCCGATCACCATGTTGGCGATTTCCTCCGGGGTCGCCTGACGGTCGATTATGCGGCGCATAGCCTGCCCTACATCGTCCCCAGCCTGTTGCGGGCGGAACTGGCGCTGGTAACTCGCATACGCACCACGGGCTTCCTGGAGCGCCTGTAGCGCCCTCGGATCCCCGGAAAACAACCCGTTGGAAATGGCCTGCTCGATCTGGTCGTCAAAGGCATCGATTACTCGCCCGGTTGCCCTTGCGTCAGCCGCGTTAGCCGATCCCCGGGCAGCACGATAGAACGCCACCAGCCGCTTGCGGGCCTGATCGATGCCACGAAGATCAACCGCAACGATATCGTTCGGGTCGGGCGGTCCTGCCGGATCGGCTCGGTTCTGGATCCTGAAATTCGAGATGTTGTCCAAATCACGAAGCGCCCGTGAGGCTGTCGGCGTCGTGACATCATCGATGATGACGGGATCGTTGCCGTGGGTCAGGGTGCCCTGAACGCGGGTGCCCATCCCATCAATCGCCCCGGCGTGAAACTCGCCCGGTAGGGAAAGTGCCTCATCGTATCGGCGCTGATACTCCCGCCGCGCCTGTGCTGCGGTGTCGCGGACATCCTGCCCGACAATCTCCCCAGCCTCCCGGGGATTATCGATCGGAAGATGGCCTTCCTGGACGGCTTCGGTGACAGCCTGACCGCGGTCCGCCACCATGGCACGCTGTGCAGCCGCTTCGCTCTCCGCTGCGGCTTGTGCCTGTGCGCGAGCCTGCCTGACACGTTCCGCCGTAATGCCTAGTTCGGTGTTGGCTGTCCCGGCCGCATCCCCGGGCGTCGGCGCTACGGTGCGACCACGCGCCACAGTCTCACCGACATTCCGACCGCCGGTCTGAATACCGGCAAACTGCTCATCGAAGAACTTGCGGGCCTCTGCCTGTGCCGCGGGGCCATATGCCTCTCGACCCGCCATGTCCTCGTATCGGATTTGGCTCGGATCCTCCATCGCCTGCCCACGGCTGAGGCGGAAACCGTGCTCGTTGGCCAACTGCTCGTTTGCCAGAGCATCAGCCGTGACAGGAACCGGCGCCGCTGGCGCTACCGGATTGCGCGGACCCGCCCCTTTCGGCATGGCCGCCCCAAGCGCGGTTCCGACTTCCGGCTTGATATCCTGATAAATTTGCTCGTTGGTCTGCCGTTCCGCGACTTCGGGGTTGATGACCCTTCCGGCCTGATGGATCAAAGCGGCCTCGGGACGGCCCACCAATGGTGTTGCGGCGCCAACGATGGCAGAAGGGATGACGCCAGCGGCTTCGACCAACCCGCGCCCGAGCCTGCCAGCGTTTTGGAGGGTATGCCCGACACGCCCAAGGTAGCCCTCGTTCGGGTCTGCATTCGGCGTCAGCGCAGACGAAACGTCAGCATACGCGGA
>CAZVYV010000523.1:0-2550 GCA_964630985.1 uncultured Occallatibacter sp. | reverse complement strand
ACAAATCCGAACACGAATTCCACCGATGTCTTGACGATAATTTTAGCCGCAAACCCCGCTCCCCGATAGTCGGTGACTCCGCTGGCCTCTATGGTCATCTGCGGGATGTGTTGGACGCGGGCGAAATCCAGCGAGCGGTGTACTGAAAAGCTCGCCGCCGCGATTGCCTTTTGTTCGTCGGTGGTGATGGCGGATTTACGTGCCGCCTCGACTAGTTCCATGAATTCGTCGCGGATATAGAGTGGATCACCGGCTAGTTTGATGGTGAATGTCATCGTGTTCCAATTATGCTCCCATTTGGACCTGCCACACACGCTATTTACGGCTTACGCAGTGCGATCATTGCCGCCAACGCCAGTAAGGATAGCAGGCACGCTACCATGCTGGTGCCGATGCTGACCATGTTCCCCACCGATATGCCGCGATCCTTTTTGGATTCAGCTTCCCTGATCTTGATCCCATCCTGAGTTGACTGATACTCACGAATCTTTCCTATATCGCCGCGCAGGACTTCAATCTTGTCGTCGTTGCTGCTGAATCGCTGGTCCATTTTGCTGCTGAGAGACTGCATTTGCTCCTTGAGGTTGACTTCTAATGCCCCGTGTCTCTGGTCATATTCCGTCTTGGGGAGCATACGCTTATTGGAATCCTCAAGCGATGCCCGGAATTCGTTGGTGCGCTCGTTATAGGCCCGTTGTGATTCCTCGGCTTTGGTCACGGCCTCTTTCATGCACAGCACCGATGCGGAATGGCGGCGATCCAGTTCGATTACCTTGTCGTCGAGGCGCACACTGAGACCACCAATTTTCTCCTCAATCCGCTGGACTTGTTCGTAACGCTGCTTCTCCCTTTCAGTCAGGATGCGCTCAAAGTATTCCCGCAAGTCCTGTAGCTCGATTTCGCGGTCGGCGACCCGGCGTGATATCAGGCGCTCCGGTCTGACGTGGCCAAACATGGATACATCTACCTCATTAGTGTCGATTACGGTCGGTTATGGCATATATTCGTAAGCGCCGATTGACGGTGGGTTGCTATATGGGTTTCCGGCAAAGTCTGTAGCCGGGGCGTTGGTGTGAGTTCCGGCGTGATAGGCTGAGCTTGAGGTGCCGGATAGCTGATAGTTGCCGGTGCTGTCCCCGGTGTAATTGACGAATGTGGGAGCGGTAGTGATCGTGTTGGTGGCCGAGTCCCCGCTCAATGACGTATTGGGATTATTGCCGCTGATCACGTTGTAGGTGATAGTGTTGCCGGATACAGGGCCGTCGCCGCCGTCGTAGATACCAGCCCCCAAGTTTTTGTAGAGGATGTTATTGGCGATATAGTTATTGGTGGTGGTGTTGTTGCCGCCATCGCCGCTATCCAATACTATGCCGCGCCAGTTGTTGAATATAGTGTTGTTGGTGATGATGTTGTTGGACGGGCCGTTGCCGTCGATCTGAATGCCCAGGTCTTCGCAGTGGAAGATGACGTTGGCCTGAATCGTGCTATTACTGGACAACAGGTAGACGCCGTGGGTCTGATTACAACCGGCAGTGGGCGCCAGACCGATGTTGTAGATGTAATTGCCGAACACATAATGCCCGGTCCCGCCGGTGCCTACCTGAATCCCCCCGCCGCTGACACAACTTGACGCCGCCATGTCGTGGACACGATTACCGATAGCCGAGTCATGACTAGCACCTGTCAACTTGAGTAGATTGCTGGTATTGGTGCCGGACGCGGAGAGGTCGAAGTTCTCGAATGTGACATACGCCCCGCCGATGTATATCCCCTCAGCGGCGGTAGTGACAATTTTGGCTCCCCATTGGGTGGTGGAGATAAAGGTGATGGGGGCCGACGATGTGCCGCTATTGCTCATCGACAAGGTAGAGGTGAGAGTGTAGGTGCCGGGCGCGACATTGACCGTGTAGCCGGCGGTAGCGACACTAGCTGCCTTGGTTATAGTGGCGAATGGAGCGGTAGATGATCCAGAGTTGGAGTCAGAGCCCGATGGGGAGACATACAAGCACTTCGATGTGCAGGTCGTGACTATTGGGGGAGGAGTAACTGGTGGGGTAACTGGAGGCGGAGTGACCGCTATGCCTGTCCCGGTCAATTTAACCGTGTGTGGCGACCCGCTGGCGTTATCGGTAATGGTGATGGCTCCAGCCGCCGCTCCCGCTACTGTGGGACTGAATTGGGCGCTGAATGTACAGCTAGTCCCGGCGGCCAATGTCCCGGCACACGTCCCCAGTCCGCCCCACGCAAACCCTGCCCCGGATATGGCGACCGTGGCGACAGTCAGGGGTGCGTTGCCGGTGTTAGTGAGGGTGATATAGCCGACTGGGCTGGTGGTCCCGGTGGATTGACTGAAAGCCAGGGTTGTCGGGGATAGGCTGACTATGGGCGCGGTAGTGACTACTGGGGGTGGGGTGACTGGTGCCGCCGTGATTGTACATGCACAGCTATAGCCGGGGACGGTACAGGAACAGGCCGGTACAGTCTGAGCTATGGAGATTGAGGCTATTGAGGCTATCGTGAGCAGTACGCAAAGAACTAGATTTCTCATGG
>CAZVYV010000522.1:0-2553 GCA_964630985.1 uncultured Occallatibacter sp. | reverse complement strand
TCGTTCGGTCCACTGAGTCTGTCCCTCCATATTCTGCACATCTCGTGTACTTCTTCTGGTCTAGTCATCCTGCCATTACGGTGCATATGCACGCAAAACACAGTAGTGTCGGGCAACTCTGGGTAAATACTGGGTAGTCCGTCCCATAGACGGCAACTCCACTCCACATGCAGGTATATGCCTGCGCGTTGCAGTACCCAAGAAATCCAGTACTCATCGTTGTCTCTATGCCCTGCCTCAAAATCTACATCGTTCTGCGGTAGTGGGCTGTCTATAATGACCTTCATGGCAGCGCGGGACAGGGTATAGCAATATCCGTAGGGCATCGCTATTTCTTCTGCTGTGCCGTCTGGTGATTTTCCCATGCCCATAAAGTCGTTATGCCCAACTAGTGCTAGGAATCTCACTGGGTCCATAACCACGTCGTGGTCTATTTTGGAAACGAAGTCATAGCCATTATCGTACGCCCAACGCAGTATAGATTGTACCTTCTCTGGTATGCCTCCCCTAGAGTCATCACAGTCCAGATGCACCTCATCTCCTTTAGGAGAGTTAGGCCCTCTGCCAAGGAAAAACCTAAGGTCTGCCCCCTGCACTCGCGGTGCCCACGTGTTACGTATTGCATCGGCAAACTCAGGCATGTGATGGCAGGATAAAACTGCTAGGAGTATGCGTGGCATTAGACCACCGCTCCTGTTGCCTTGTGGTAGGCTTTCAGATAACACACAGTACACAACCCTTTTCCTTGGTACTTTGCTTCGGGGTGGCAAGTGGGTACTTTTTTAATCCTTGGTTTTCTAAACGCACCTTTTCTCTTGGTTGCCCAAGATAACAACTGCGCTTCTCTCATTCTAAATTTGGATTTTTCAGAGTAGAGTTTTCTGGGTTTTATTTCTTTTACCTTTTCAACTCTCGCTATTTTACTTTGACGCCTAAATTGAGATTCAGACATTCGTCTTTTTGTTTTCTCTGAATGCACCAACCCAGATTGGCCGTCTCCACCATCTGTCATGTTCCTAAGTATACCTGTGCCCAAATCTTTTCTACCGAATAGAGAAATCCACCACTTCTCCATTTGCAGTGCTTCTTCTTCTGTTGCCCAATGTTGTATTACGATCCTTGCTTTAAAACGGGGGCAGTGCACATTGTGCCCTTCGCTTCTTAACCCTCTACGTCCGTTACCCTTACCCACGTAATACGGGGTACCGTCCTCGCGTAACCACAGATATGTGTAGAACTGAGTCCTTGGTTCTGCCATTCTATTTCTCCAAACTGAAATACTCTGGGTTCTCTGTAACGTATTCCTTTAAGCATTCTTTCCATGGTCGCATCACGTTCAACCCCATGGTGTCCAACTTAGTCGTAAGCAACTTTTCACTGGCGGGACGCGGAGCAAAGTACTCCTTAGCCCAGAAGGAGGAGGGGACTACGTTAACTTTAACTTTATCCTGAAGACCCAGCAAGTTAACGAACTCCACCGCTACATCATAACGACTGGCTTCACCCTTACACACAGCGTTGAACACGCCATAGTGCTTACCCTCCACCAACTTCTCTATTTGCATGGAGAAATCTTTGGTGTAGGTGGGGGTTCCTTCTTTGTCGGTTACCATATTGAGTTCCGTGGCTCCCGCCTTTATCTGCTTCCAAATCTTATTCACCAGTTTTTTGTCTTTGGCACACCCACCTGTTTGCCAGCCACAACGCAGCACATGGTGCTTAGGTGCCGTCTGGGCGATCAACTCGCCCCAGTACTTGGACTTTGCATAGGTGCACAATGGTCGAGGTTGTGCAAAATCATCGTAATATTGCTGCTTGCCGTCAAAGATTCCTGCCGTGCTGATATACACGTACGGTATGTCGTACTTCATAGCCAATGCTGCGCAGTTCGCAGAGCCACCTGCGTTGGTCGCTATGGCATCCCCTGCGTGGGTCTCGCAGTATTCTAGGTCAGTGAGTGCGCTCAAATTGAAAATAGCTGTAGGTTTGAACTCGCTGCAAATGTAGTGCATACTGTGGTATGCACGTACGTCGCAGTACTCCAGCCATGGTTCATTTACATTTATGTCCGTAGCCAACATTCTATGTCCCTTGGATTCGAAGTAAGGAACCAAGCATGCGCCAAGCATTCCACCCGCACCAGCAACAAATATTTTCATCTGAGTCTCCTAAATTTTCTCACCGCTAGTTGCTGCATAGGTGGAGGCACCTTAAACGTCCCATTGTATGCTGCTCGCAAATCCTCTATCGTAGCCTTAGCATCCCACGCTTTCACACTGGACAAGTGACACGTGATCGTGTCGGGTTGTATTGTTTGCCCAGGAACAAAAAGAAACCGTGGATCGTGATGCAGGGCAATCCCTTGGGATAGCAATGCACGTGCTACGTGAACGTCTTCCTCTTGCGTGGTGTGGACAGGGTAATTAACTACGTTCTGCATTGCCCAACGGCTCAGTACGTAGCCCCCTCCACCCGATGCAAAGAATGAGTTCTGCCCCCCAACCCAATCATAACTGGGGTTCCAAGACCTCATAAACAATTCGGGGCGTACAA
>CAZVYV010000521.1:0-2557 GCA_964630985.1 uncultured Occallatibacter sp. | reverse complement strand
ATCATGGCCTCAGGCACGCCACACTACAAAGCCCTGTTCAAGGCGGTGGATATCAAAAATGAAAATTGACAAGCGGACCTATGAAAAAGCCACTTTAAACTTCTATAGAAGTTGTTCTCTTGAGCGCCTTCTAAAGGCCAGTTTCCATGACGTCATGGGCATCACCCCAAAACAGTGGAAGCTGTTCCTACAGACTGGCAAGCTGAAGGTTTACAAAGCAACCGCAATCAAGATCAAGTTGGAAGCATTGGGCCGGGATAAAAACCCGCATCACAACGCGTTCAAGAGAATAATGGAAATCAGGTATGGCAATGACTGACGGGTTACCCCACCACCCAGACAACAATACGCCTGTGTCGGATGAGATCATATGCCGGGCTTATGGGAAGTTTTCTCGCGCCTATCATGACGGCCGCCGCGATACGGGACTTCAATTTTGGCGCTTCCTTGGCATGGAATATACACCAGACACAGACCCAGCATCAGATGATTGGTACCTGCCTGAGAAGGCTGCTCATTACTGTAGGCTTCTGGCTGGACCATACTTCTGTGTAATAGCCAGGATGTTAATCAATAAAGGCCACACAACGGATATAAACGCCCTGCATAGATGAAGAAATGCCCAAATAAAAATTTATCTATCCAAGGCAGGAATCCAAGCATGGCCCATTATACGCACTCCCAACTGAACATTGCCCTGACAAGGTACCAAGAAGTATCCGGCCAAGCCAACCTTGCCCATAGGTTCCTACTTCCAAGTTTTGATGCCTGGATAGGATCACCTATCTCAGAGATGCCTTATACAAGAAAGCTCAGTGTCAAACCCACACTCAGCTATTTCATGTATTTTTATGAATGCCCAGAAGACGTTTCTGTCAAAATAAACCTGCTTCTGAGCCCGCATTACAAGGCGCTATACAAGGCGCACCAAATCAAACATGGGGGCAATGCAGCTTCTAAGGAAGTAATTCAAAATCCAGGTTAGCTTCTAAGGAAGTAATTCAAAATCCAGGTTAGCATTCCACGGGGAGGATATAGCAATACCAGGCAGGGGGGTGACCATTTTCATCTATCTGACTTCCTCACCTGACTTCCTCACCTGATCTTCTTAGTTGACTTCCCCCCCTTTGTAACTCACCTGACCAACTTACCTGACCAACTCACCGGAGTTAGGCAATCACATAATTGTTATTATTTTTAGTTGTTGTGGTATTGACTTTCGCCTTAGTGAGCCTTACCTCATGAGCACTGATTGACGGCCCGGCATATAGCTGGTGCTCATACCTCACAGTGAACCCTTTGAAACGGGTTGGTCACGGGTAGCAACAAATCAGTGCGGTCAAATGGCCCGCACCGCTGCAAGCCGGGCCAATCAAAAGGGTTGAAATCAAATGAGTGAAGCAAATTGGTACGCTGACGTTTTCAAAACTTGGCAGTCAAAAGCACTGGGCCCCAAACCCACCAATGATCAGCTGGCGGCTATTCACGGGCTGGGTGCGCGGCCGGGTAAGCAGGCACTGGCTAACGCCATGGCATTGCGTGACTGCGGCGTGACCGGCTCACAAATTGTGCTGGCATGTGAAGCACCGCAGCTCAACAAAATGCGGGGTTTCATTGCTGACGGGCTGGTCACGCAAGTGCCCATGCCCAAAGTCAACAACCACTTGGTATACAAAATTGCCCTGACGCCCAAAGGCTTGAAGCGCATTGAGGCAGCCGCCAAGCGGGCTGCGGCCTTGCTTGAAGCCGGCAAGGTGGTGGTTGAGGCGGCTGGCAAGGCCAAGGCAACGGCCAAAACTGAAATGCCCGTCAAACGGGCTGGCAAGGCCAAGGGTGCGGTAAAACGGCCAAAGGGTACCAAGGTGGCGCCCAAGGCTCAAAACGCACCAGCGGCCACGCCTGACCTGCCTGAGGGCATTGCTGAAGTTGTGGTGCCCAACGGGCTTGACGGTGACCAGCCAGCCAACTCAACCGGCATGTAGGCTCAACGGCCCCGCGCAAATGCGGGGTCATTTTTATTTGAACCATTACCTGATCAAGTCAGGTGACCAAACCAGGTGATTAAATCAACGGAAGAGAATAACCAAGAAGATTACCTGAGTAGGACAGCGGAAGAAGAAAATGAAAAAGACTTGAGAATAGACAACCAAGAAGCTCATCTAAAAAGTATCTAAGTCGTCTTAGAGCTCATCTACGTCTTCTTCTCACTCTTGATTATAAAACCTTCCCCGTCTGGGATCTCCGAATCATCTGGCAAGATGAAATGAGCCCCGGCATCTTGATACTCACCCATCATCCTCATCCGTATCTTCTCAGACTTTATCATCCCTCTCTCAATCCTGCTTATTGTCTCTCTTGCCACACCAAGTGACTTCGCTACCTCATCCTGATCGAACCCTAGGACATTTCTTGCTGCAATCAGAAACTTCATCTTGATCATGTTATTGCTCCACCATGTGACATCTTAGGTTGATCCATGATGTGATGTCACATCATTCAACAATGTCACATCATTCAACATATCATGTGATGTCACATCATTCAACAATGTCACATC
>CAZVYV010000520.1:0-2562 GCA_964630985.1 uncultured Occallatibacter sp. | reverse complement strand
GCGCGGCCCTGAAAAGGCCGGCGTCGGCGGTTCAATCCCGTCTCTGGCCACCACCCTTACCCAGGAAATGCAGTTTCACGTCTCGACTGAGGTCAGGTTGCTCAGTGGCAGAGCGCGGCCTTGAAAATGGCCGACTGGTCGGCGGGGCAATAGCGTGTCGGGCCCGTCTCTGGCCACCACTTTCCTCTTCAAAGGCTCGCGTACAATAAACCTACCCAGCTGGGAGGCTGAAGCCCCTTTGATTGCGACTCTTACCCCTTTGCTTGCTGTCGTCAGCCCGCATGGGGAAGTGCTGCGTCCGGCTGCCGCCTATCTGGCCTTCGCCCTGGAAAGCCCTTTCCACCACTATCTGAGAATGCAGTACGCCGACCAGACCTTTAAGGGGCTTTACCACTGGAATTTTTTCGATGCGGCGGTGCTTTTGCCCTACTTCGCGGTGATGATTCTGCTCTCGCTTTACGGCATCCACCGCTACACGATGGCGTACCAGTACTTCAAGCACCGCAAGAACTACAACCCCGACCCGCCGCGGCCTTTCGATGAATTGCCGCTCGTGACCGTCCAACTGCCTATCTTCAATGAGCAGTTTGTCATCGACCGGCTGATTGAGGCCGTGTGCGCGATGGAATATCCGCGCGAGAAGCTCGAGATTCAGGTGCTTGACGACTCCACCGACGAAACCTGCGAGGTGGCGGCGGGCATTGTTGACCGTTACGCCGCCCTGGGGCACAACATCGTTTATATCCACCGCACCAACCGGCACGGCTACAAGGCTGGGGCCCTCGATGCGGGACTCAAAGTGGCGAAGGGCGAATTCGTAGCCATCTTCGACGCGGACTTTGTTCCCCCTCCCGATTGGCTGATGAAGGTGATTCACCATTTTGGCGAACCTGGGATTGGGATGGTTCAGACGCGCTGGACGTACCTCAACCGCGACTACAGCATTCTGACCCAGATTGAGGCCATCCTCCTTGACGGCCACTTCGTTCTGGAGCACGGCGCGCGCGCCCGCTCCGGCGAGTACTTCAACTTCAACGGCACGGCCGGAATGTGGCGACGCCAGGCCATTTACGATGGCGGCGGCTGGCAACACGATACGCTCACGGAAGACACAGACCTCAGCTACCGCTCCCAGATGGCCGGCTGGAAGTTCAAATATCTGCCGGACGTGGAGTGCCCTTCCGAGCTGCCCATTGAGATGACCGCCTTCAAGACCCAGCAGGCGCGATGGGCGAAGGGGCTGATTCAGACCAGCATCAAGATTCTGCCCAGAGTCTTCCGCTCCAAAGCTCCGCGCCGCAACAAAGTCGAGGCGGTTTACCATCTGACGGCCAATCTCAGCTACCCACTCATGGTCATTATGTCGGCGTTGCTGATTCCGGCCATGATCTGCCGCTTCTACCAGGGCTGGTTCCAGATGCTGCTGATCGACGTTCCGCTCTTTGCCGCCTCAAGCTTCTCGATTGCCGTTTTCTACGTGATGAGCGAGCGCGAGATCTACCCCAAAACCTGGAAGAAGACGTTCTACTATCTCCCTTTTCTGATGGCGCTCGGCATCGGGCTGACCATCACGAATACCAAGGCTGTGATCGAAGCGCTGCTTGGAATCAAGAGCGCGTTCGTGCGAACGCCGAAGTACCGCGTGGCGCGCAAGGGAGAAAAATCTCAGGCCGCCAAGTACCGGAAGCGGCTGAAACTTGCTCCATGGATCGAGCTGCTGATGGGGTGCTACTTCGCCGGGGCGATCTATTACACGTTTACCAACAACAATTTTTTCACCGCGCCATTTCTGATCTTGTTTGTCTTCGGATACTGGTACACAGGCTTGATGAGCCTGCTGCAGGGCCGCTTCGAGCGGTGGCGCACCGGCGTCAATACCGACGAATCCAGCCCCAAACCGTTCCCGGTCGGCGTGTGATGGAGATGGCGCAGCGATAAGTTAGCGAGCGCAGGCGGGGCGAACGATTCCCGCGACAGGTGCACGATGCACGGCAATTCTCTCAGCACATTCTTTGTCACGCCCTTTGGCCTTGCCTGCTACGCAGTCTTCTTCTTAGCGGTTTGGTATTTGTCTCTCTCTTTAATCGGAATTTTGAGCGGATGGCACGCCCTGTCAAAGCGCTTCAAACAAGAGACCACGCCGTATGGCGAAATCAAGGCTGTTGGGCCTTTCTTTTACTCGATCTACATGCGTTTCTGGTGTCACTATTCAAGCGTGGTGCGTCTGACCGCAGCCAGCGATGGGCTCTATGCCTCGGTAGTGTTTCCGTTCCGAATCGGACATCCTCCGCTGCGCATCCCATGGGGCGAGATCCAACTCGGGAGGACAAAGTGGCTCATGAGAACGTACATTGTTCTTACGCTGGGCAACGAAGAGAAGATACCGATGCGTATTTCACAACGAATGGCGCGCAATCTTGGGATTATCGACCGCGTTGCGGCCTGAGTTCCCGTTTTGTGACCGAGGTTTAGCTTCCTTGCTACCAGCGCGCAAACAGCTCAACGCACTGTGCTACATTGGCGCCATGGCGTTGAAAAATTTGGGCGTAGCGGCCATTTTGC
>CAZVYV010000519.1:0-2562 GCA_964630985.1 uncultured Occallatibacter sp. | reverse complement strand
GGGCGGTGCGTACCTGGGCGGTGCGGACCTGGGCGGTGCGGACCTGGGCGGTGCGTACCTGCGCGGTGCGTACCTGGGCGGTGCGGACCTGGGCGGTGCGGACCTGCGCGGTGCGTACCTGCGCGACGCGGACCTGGGCGGTGCGGACCTGGGTGACCAATGGATCGTCCAGGGCGCCATCAGTTCTCAGGGCTATGCGTTCTTTCTGGAGCGCCTGGCCTACGACGGCGCCCCAATGATCAAAGCGGGCTGCTTTCGCGGCACGATCGAGCAGGCACGTGCACGCTGGTCCGCGCCGGACTACCATCGCGGTGCCGTCGTCGGCCAGGAGTTGATCGAGATCGTCGACAGCCTGGTCAGGATTGCGGAAATCAGGGGGCTGAAATGATCGCTTCGGAGCTCATCCAACGCGCCGCCGACATGATCCACGACGAGCTCCAGGTGCTCGGCACGCCCGGCAGCGGGGCGGTTTATTGAGAGGTGCGGGAGATGAGCGAGCAACACTGGTATTACGCTGGGCCTTACGTGCCGTCTGGCGTAATCTATAACCCAGATCGATCGGTCTACGACAAGCCTCTTCCAAGCCACTCGGTCTGGCTCGTGCCGGGCTACGAAAGAGCCTACGAGGCTTGCGGCGTGATCGATCTTTACAATCCACCATCTTGGTTCAAAGGATAAAACCATGGGACCATCGACCGGAGACCTCGTAGTGCTGTGCCTGCGGATCGGGATGCTTTACAATCCGTGGCCGCTGCTCATGATGGAGGGGCGGAGATGACGATACCGGATAAGGAGCTGCTGCCGTGCCCGTTTTGTGGCGGGAAGGCAAAACACATGTATCAGGAATTGCCGTTCACGAAGTGGAGGCACCTGATTGTATGTACGAACACGACGTGCGGAGCTGAAGGGAGTTGTTGTGCATCTAAGCATGATGCGGCAGAATATTGGAATCGCCGAGTTGGAACCTGTATCATGAAGCCCACCCCATGGTTCTGGAAGACTTACCGCAGCACAAAGCCGCTGCCGACGTGGCCGCTGATTGCAATCGTGATGATGCGCACTGGCCTCGCTATATTGGCGGCCATATTGCTCACCTTTATGTTTTGGTCGTTGGCCCACGCCCAAGGCACGCAATCCCCCCGCTACAGCCCCGAGCAGCTCAAGGAGATGCACCGGCAGTATTGCGTCACGATGTCGGCGGGCAAGCCGGATCGCGCGGCATGGATCGAGCGATGCCTGGCAGAACGGTGAACAACATTTCATGCTTATCCGGTTAACGCACACAAACGCTGAGACCTACTAGATGTTGAATATCGAAACACTGGCCGTCTTTTCTCTTATTGCCGCCGTGTACATCGTCATCGGTTGGGCTGCTGTCGTCGTGTGGCGCAACGAACGGGAATTAAACCGTGGGGGATACCGTGGATGATCCGAGAATTATATGCCGTTTTTCTTGTGGCGCGGCCTCGGCCGTCGCCACAAAGTTGACGCTTGGCAAGTATGAGCGTGAGCGCATTGAAATCAGCTACTCGGACCCCGGCTCAGAGCATTCCGACAACAAGAGGTTTTTGGCGGACTGCCAGCGATGGTTCAATCATCCGATTACTGTCCTGAGATCGGACAAATACGCCGACACATGGGCCGTATGGGAGGGCGAGGGGTGGATCACGTCGCGCGGCGGGTCTCCATGCACGGGTCTCCTAAAGCGAGAGCCAACCTATGCGACGGCTAGGCCAGATGATGTCCTTGTCTTTGGCTACACGGCTGAGGAACGGGATCGGGCCGAATCCTTCCGCGAGCAAAACTTTGAAATCGCGTTCGAAACACCACTGATCGAAGCTGGCCTGACCAAGGCAGACTGCCTCGCAATGGTCGAGAGGGCTGGGATCAAGCTGCCCGCCATGTACCTGCTTGGCTACCACAACAACAACTGTCTCGGCTGTCCAAAGGGCGGAATGGGCTACTGGAACAAGATCAGGAAAGACTTTCCAGAGGTGTTCGAGCGCATGGCGGCGTTGCAGCGCAAGATGGGGCCAGCCTCGGCTTTCTTTCGAGAAGGGCGGCAGGCAGGCGCGAAGCGGATCACGCTCGACGAATTGGCCCCTGATCGCGGCAATCACGACACAGAGCCAAAGATCGAATGCTCGATGCAATGCTACTCCGCAGAAAGGAATTTCACATGACCACAACATCTAGGGCTGTGTGTCCAAACCGGATAAGCATGCTCCAATGAAGCCCACCCCATGGTTCTGGAAGACTTACCGCAGCACAAAGCCGCTGCCGACGTGGCCGCTGATTGCAATCGTGATGATGCGCACTGGCCTCGCTATATTGGCGGCCATATTGCTCACCTTTATGTTTTGGTCGTTGGCCCACGCCCAAGGCACGCAATCCCCCCGCTACAGCCCCGAGCAGCTCAAGGAGATGCACCGGCAGTATTGCGTCACGATGTCGGCGGGCAAGCCGGATCGCGCGGCATGGATCGAGCGATGCTTGGGTGAACGGTAAACACCACTTAAGGAAACTTCCCGTGAGCAAAGCGCTGCGAATGACCATCGGCGA
>CAZVYV010000518.1:0-2563 GCA_964630985.1 uncultured Occallatibacter sp. | reverse complement strand
GCGCCAGCGCTTCCACCTGGCCTTGCTCCTCCGCTGAACGGCGAACCGCCGGCATGTACGACCGGAGCTCCATCCACCCGATTGAAGTTCGGCTCGTTCGCTTCATCGATCTCGACGCCGCCGCCGTCCTCTTCGAAGTCGTCTCCGCCCTCGATCAGGATCGTGCTCTGGTTCGAGCTCGGCTGGCGCTCGTCAAACTCGTTGCGCGGCGCGGAGCTTCTGGGGCTCGGAGTGGGCGGCGCCGAAACCGGCGGCGCATACTCCCCCTCGTCAGACTGTGCAGGAGCGGATTGCCCCAGCTTGGCCTTCTGCTCCTTGATGAGCGCCTTGCGGCTCAGCTTGATGCGATTGCCTTCGATGGCCAGAACCTTCACCATCACCTGGTCGCCCTCGCGCAGCTCATCCTTGACTTCCTTCACGCGATGCTCCGCGATCTCGGAGATGTGCAGCAGTCCGTCCGTGCCCGGGAATAGCTCAACGAATGCGCCAAACTCGGCCAGCCGCACCACCTTGCCAAGATACGTTTTGCCCACCTCGGGAACCGCGGTCAGGTTGCCGATGATCGCCAGCGCCTTCGCCAAGCCTTCCGCGTCGCTCGACGCTACGCTCACTTTGCCCGTGTCGTCCACGTCGATCTTCGCGCCCGTCTGTTCAACGATGCCGCGAATCGTTGCGCCGCCCTTGCCGATCAGGTCGCGAATCTTGTCCGTTGGAATCATCACGGTCTCGATGCGTGGCGCATACTTCGAGCGTTCCACACGCGGCCCACTTAATTCGGCATCCATCTTGTCCAGAAGGAAGAGCCGTCCGCGCTTCGCCTGCTCCATTGCCTGCTGAAGGATCTCGCGCGTCAGTCCGCCGATCTTGATATCCATCTGCAGCGCGGTAATTCCCTTGCGGGTTCCGGCTACCTTAAAGTCCATGTCGCCGTAGTGGTCTTCCGCGCCGGCAATATCGGTCAGGATGGCATAGTCGTCGCCTTCCTTCACCAGGCCCATCGCCACTCCGGCAACCGCGCCTTTCAACGCAATGCCTGAATCGAACAGCGCAAGGCTGGCTCCGCACACCGAAGCCATCGATGATGATCCATTCGACTCCAGAATGTCGCTCACGATGCGAATCGAATACGGCGACTCATCGGCGCTCGGCAAAACCGCGCTGATTGCGCGTTCCGCCAAGGCTCCGTGGCCCACTTCGCGCCGGCCCACGCCGGTCATACGTCCTGTTTCACCAACACTGAACGGCGGAAAGTTGTAGTGCAGCATGAAGTTCTTGCGCTGCTCGCCTTCGTAGCTCTCCAACCTCTGCCCGTCGTCGGCCGTGCCCAGAGTCGCCGTCACCAGCGCCTGCGTTTCGCCACGCGTAAACAGTGCCGACCCGTGTGTCCTTGGCAGCACACCGGTTTCGATCGTGATTGGCCGGATCTCGTCGAACGCACGCCGGTCGGGCCGGATGCGTTCCTTTGTCACCTGCTCGCGGAAGATTCTCTCGCGCAACTGCTCGTAATAGTGCGCCAGCTTCTTCTTTCCGTCCGCGTCGTCGGCAGCCAGCCCCGCGGCCAGCTCCTTCTTGATCTCGTCGACCAGCGCATAGCTCTCGATCTTGGCATGCGTTTTGGTGTCCAACGCGTCCTTGAGCCGATCACCCACCTTCGCCTTCAGCTCGCCGTAATATGCTTCGTCGAACTCCGGCGCGGTAAACGCCCGCTTCTTTTTTCCGGCTTTCGAAACCAGCTCGTCAATCGCGGCGACGATTTTCTTGATCTCACCATGCGCAAACTCGATGGCCGCGAGGATCACCTCTTCGGTCTCCTCCTTCGCGCCCGACTCGATCATCACGATGCCGTCCTTGTGGCCGACCACCATGATGTTCACCGTCGTTGCTGCGCGCTCGGAGTATGTGGGATTCACCACAAACTCGCCGTTCACGCGTCCCACGCGCACCGCGCCAACCGTCGCGCCAAAGGGAATATCGGACAGGGCCACCGCAGCGGCTGCACCGTTAATTGCGACCACGTCGGGATCGTTCTCCTTATCCGCGGAGAGCACCAGCGCGATCAGCTGCGTTTCATTGCGAAATCCATCGGGGAACAGGGGCCGCAGTGGCCGATCGATCTGACGGCAGGTCAGAATCTCTTTTTCGCTCGGGCGGCCTTCGCGCTTGATGAATCCGCCGGGAATGCGTCCTCCGGCGTATGTGTACTCGCGGTAATCCACCGTGAGCGGAAAGAAATCGATCCCTTCCCTCGGGGTTTGGGAAGCCACTGCAGTGGCCAGAACAACACTTTCTCCCGTGCTCACCAGTGCGGCGCCGGAGGCTTGCTTGGCCATGCGGCCGGTCTCAAAGACCAGTCGTTTGCCGCCGGCTAGCTCGACGGCTACTTCATGTTTCGTAGACATAGTGTCCTCGTTTCATTTTTTCGCTTGGGAAACTTCTGTGGGGATCGCGCGAATTCGCGCGCAAGAAACACCGATGCCCAGGCGTCCCTTTCGGGCCGCCCGGCGCGTCTTGGTCCGGTGTTCCATGTTGTATGGGGACCGTGACCAGTGTCCGGTCTGAATAC
>CAZVYV010000517.1:0-2565 GCA_964630985.1 uncultured Occallatibacter sp. | reverse complement strand
CGCAATTGTTTGCGCGCGGCTTTCTCTTCGGCGGTGCCTTCACCGTACCAGTGCGACGTGCGGGCGTAGAGATCCCAGCAATAATAGTCAATGCGCTCGCCTTTCCGGGCAAGTTCAGCGAGAAGCGTACGAACTTCGGCAGGCAATTTCTTTTCGAGATGCAGGAAGCCAACCACAACGTCGGCGACCTGGACACCGGTGTTGTCAATGTAGTTCTGCACGTCAACTTTGTAACCGGCGGCGCGGAGCAGCCTGACGAATGTGTCGCCGAGGATGGCGTTGCGCAGGTGGCCGATGTGCGCGGCCTTGTTGGGATTTATGGAAGTATGTTCTACGAGCACGTGGTCGAGCGTTGAGGGCGCATGGGTGTCGGCGGGAACGACCAGCTGAGCCGCGGCAGCGCGGTCGAGAAACGCGTTGATATAACCTGCGCCCGCCACTTCGAATTTGGCGAACCCCGGGAGTGAACCAACTGCGGCGACGATTTCCTGGGCGATGACTTTTGGCGCCTTGCGCAGCTTGCGCGCGAGCTCAAAGGCAATCGGCGTGGCCATCTCGCCCAGACGCAAATCGGGCGGTGTCTCGAGAGGGACCGAGTCAAACTCCAGATCGTATTTTTCTTTGAGGACGGCGCGAAGACGATCCGATAGCCGCTTTTCGAGTTCGAGAACCACGCAAGAGCCTCAGGAAAACGCTTGATTTTCTTAGTGATTTTAGCATCTGCGGTAAGGCGGCGAATCAAAGAGATGCACGCGGAACGGAAAGAGCGCGCGACGGGCACTCGAAGCGCAATGCCTTAAGATGGAGAGTGATTGCCGATCGCGCTGATTTGTTTGTGTGCGCAGGCGGAATGCGCTTTTCATGACCGATTCTGGATCGAATTCAAACCGGTTTTACCTGACCACGCCGATTTACTACGTGAACGCGCGGCCGCACCTGGGCCATGCGTACTCGACGATTGTGTGCGATGCGATAGCGCGTCGCAAGCGGGCGCTGGGAATCGAGACGTGGTTTTTGACCGGCACCGACGAGCACGGGCAGAAGATCGAGCGCAGCGCCAAGGCCGCCGGATGCACGCCGGAAGAGTTCGCGACGAAGGTTTCAAGCGAGTTTCGCGGCCTCTGGGATCGGCTGGGGTTGACGTACGACGACTTCATCCGGACGACAGAAGAACGCCATATGCGGGGCGTGCAGAAGCTGTTTGCGGCGCTGCGCGACAACGGGTACATCTATAAAGGCTCGTACACGGGACAATACTGCGTCTTTGACGAGGCCTATGTGGATGGGCCCCCGGGGACTCTCTGTCCCGATTGCGGGCGGCCAACGGAGACGGTGAGCGAGGAGAATTACTTCTTCAAGCTGTCGGCGTTCGAGAGGAAGCTGCTCGAGTTTTACGAGGCAAATCCGGGGTTCATGGGGCCGGAGTCGACGCGGCGCGAGGTAGTGAGCTTTGTCCGAAGCGGGCTAAGCGATGTTTCAATCAGCCGTACGACCCTCACTTGGGGCATCCCAGTTCCCGGCGACGAGAAGCACGTCATCTACGTCTGGTTTGATGCGCTAGCGAATTATATTACCGCGCTCGGATATGGCTCGGACGACGAGCAAAAGTTCAAAAGGTTCTGGCCGGCGGACATTCACTTGATCGGGAAAGAGATCAGCCGGTTCCATTGCGTGTACTGGCCGGCATTCTTGATGGCCGCGGGCATTGCGACACCGAAGTCGGTGCGGGCCAATGGATGGCTGCTGTTCGACCAGGGAAAAATGTCGAAGTCGCGCGGAAACATTGTGCGCGCGGAGACCGTGCAAGAGGTTCTGGGAGCGGACGCGCTGCGGTACTTCCTGCTGCGTGAGATTCCCTTCGGGCAGGACGGAAACTTTTCGTTTGACGCTCTCGTTCAGCGGTACAACGGCGACTTGGCCAACGGCTACGGCAACCTGGTGAGCCGCGTGGTGAACATGGTGCATAAATACTTCGGCGGTGTTGTGCCGGAGGCGGGCGCAGAGACGCCAGCAGAAGCTGCGCTGCGAGCTAACGCCGTGGCTGCAATTGCGGCGTTCGGGCCCGCGTTTGACGAATTGAATTTCTCCGATACGCTCAAGAGCCTGTGGCTGCTGGTGGCGGAGACGGACGGATATTTGACGGCGAATGCGCCGTGGAAGAAACCGCCGGAGCGATCGGATGCGGAGCACGCGAAGCTGCAGGCGAGGGTGCTGGCGACGGCGGCGGAAGCGATTCGCGTGATCACTGCGCTCGCGTATCCAATTGTTCCGGACGCGGCGGCGAAGGTGTGGACACAGCTTGGATTGGGCGAGTTGGCGGATGCGGCGAAGCATGGATTCTTGAAGGATCTGGCGTGGGGCGGATTGAAGTTAGGGACGAAATTCGGCGAGCCCTCGCCACTGTTTCCGCGCGCGGAAAAGGAAGCGATTGATCGTATGCAAAGTCTTGAGGACGAAAACAGCCGGGCGGCGGCGGAAGCTGCGGGCGGCGGAAGCATAGTGGAAGAAGCGAAGGCGCCGGTTGCAGCGCAGAAACAAGAGACGGCTGCGACGCCGGCGAAGACA
>CAZVYV010000516.1:0-2573 GCA_964630985.1 uncultured Occallatibacter sp. | reverse complement strand
TTCCAGAATTTCATTGTGTTCTCCGTTTCGTAGAAAGTTAAACCCTCGAAATCTTCTCCGTCAATAGCTGCGGTTGTTCCCGGTTAATAAGCTTGCCGCCATAGTGAGTTCGCTGGTGGCGATTGTGCACCTGCTCTCTTGGCGTAGCCCAACGGCAGTTACTGGGCTCGTAGTTGCCGTCGTTGTTGGGGTAACGGTCCAGCGACTTCCCCAGAGGACGCTCGCCCATGTCTGCGAGGAAGTTCTCGAATGACATCCATAGTTCACAGACTCTTATCCCACGGCCACCATAACGGTGAAACGCTGGAATGTTAGGATCGGAGCACCGGTTTTTCATCGCAGCCCACGATCTGTAAGTACGCGACTTGTATTGGCCATGTTTTACATATGGCGCACCTTGATCTTGGTGGAGACATCCACAACTCCGCGTATGCCCCGTCCGCAGATGTCCACCTGTGACCCTGACTACCGCACCGCAAGAACACCGACACTCCCACAACGCTTGGCCATCGTTAGACGTGCCGATCCTGGCGAGTACTTCGAGCCGCGTAAACGTCCGACCAGACATATTAACCATGGCAGTCATTGGCTTTTGCTCCTGAATAAACGGACTTGCTCTGGTTCGTCGACCAAGATACCACTCTCCGGTTTGGGTCTTTTAGGATTATAAAATCTGCGAAACATAACTGCGACTCCGCGCAACCGCTTCCAGATGTCTTGAAATCCCGCGACCGACAGCCGGCCGTCATGGAGCATTTCGTCAAGCACAAATCGCAGCGCCTGAAACTCCTCAGCGCTCAACTGGCCTTTAGCGCGATTACATAAATCGCAGGAGACACAACAATTCGCGAGCGAAAGGTCTCCGCCGAGGCTCGCTGGGGTCTTGTGATCAACGCGCAACGAATCCGCAAACAGCGGGCAGGTACAGTAAGCGCACCGCGCCGAGCCTTCTGGCTTCCCGCCTAACTGGTCCACAAGCCACAGCCGAAACTCGGAGAGCGTGAACGGCACCAGCCGGCCATAGCGAATCACGCGGCCGTTCTTGTTTTGCTTTTGTTTGAAACGGGCAACCATTGACGAATGAATGGAAGCCGTGCGGGTATGGAACGCAAGTTGTAGCGGCATACCTTCTGTGAGTTTAGGCATTGCGATTCTCCCACTGCTCTTCCAGTTTACCGTCAACACACTCCCACGACCGGCCTTCCGCTTTGGCCGCGGTTATCTCGCGAACTTGCTTTGATTCCTGTTCCGCCATGAACCTATCCCACTCGGATTTTGCTTTGATGTCGAGTTGCTTCATGAACCACACCTGCTTTGCCGAAACCCAGCCGTGATCTTTTTCCCCAAGGATGAACAGGTTTGAGAAATGGAAGTTCAACCGGTCTTGGTCTTTGTGATTCACTTGTTCTGAGGGCAGGAGATCACGGCCAACCAAAGCAGCGGCAACTACCCTGTGCAGGTATTGATGCCGCAAGGGTCCAGCCGTGATCCTCGGATACTTCTTCGTGGTCTTCACGGTGCAGCCGTTCATGTAGTTCACGATGCCACAGCCTCCGCTTCGTCCCGCGCGTTGATCTCTTCCTGATTCGCGTTGTGCCAGTCCGCACACATGAACTCCAGAATCTGGCCGTAGTTGTCGAGTTCAATCGGCGGATCGTAGGCCCGCGCGAAATCTCGGAAAGTCGATTCAATGACCTGCTTCTGTCCTTCGGTGCATCGAATCTTGAGGAGCGCCAGCGGATCGGAAGTTGTGGCTGTTTCTTCTTCGTCACCGTTGAGCATGACACGATCGACCTCTTCCTCGAATTGCTCTTCGGTCATCGTCATCGCCTTCTCTACCCATGACGCACTAAAGCGACGGCGAACATCGAGCCGTAAGAGTTGCTCGGCGTTCTCCAACGTCAACCGGTCAAGGCGAGCCCGCGTCACAAGTTCTTTCTGCAGGAGCGGCTTCCCGATCTCCATCGCCAGGCGCCGACAACGGAAATATGTCGACCGGCCAATCTTCACCGACATCCGAAACGCCTGCTCCGACTCGTACCCGAGAACCTCGAATAACCGATTCTCATGAGTCTCGGCCGCCAAGAGTCCGATCTTCCAATTCCTTCGGCCAAGGTCGCTACTGCATTCCAATAACTGCCCCTTCACTTCCTCGGCTCGCGCCTTGGTCTTTGCCTCAATCTGCTTTGCCTGATCACTCACTCTGCCACCTCCTCGGTTTCTTGTTTTCGTCCGTATGGAATTTGAAAATAATCCAGCTTCCGGTACATCGTCGTCTTGCCGATTTTCAAAATCGCTGCCGCCTTCACAGGACTGAATCCTGTTGCCTCCATCGCCCGTTTAATCGAGATGTGCTCTGCGTCTTCCAGTGACCCCAGGATGAAACACTGATGCCGCCGGGCTTCGGTCTCTCGCCCGATCTTGTAAACGTTCTGCGCGAATTCGATCATGTCGCCCTCGTCCATAGCTGATCGAAAGAAAACTCGTACCATGTCGCGTAGCTTGATGTCGTCATCAGCGGGAATGTCCTTCACCAAGTGCATCGCCCCGCTGGCTTCTATGAAAGCGCCCAT
>CAZVYV010000515.1:0-2576 GCA_964630985.1 uncultured Occallatibacter sp. | reverse complement strand
TCGATCGGCCAGTTCAACCAGTGGGTGGGGGCGAAGCTGATGGCCGGAGGCCTGGCGCAGATCTGGCCGGGAACGCCGGTGAGCTGCCCGATCATCGACGGGAACAACCGCAAAGAAGAGAGGACCGTGCTCGGGCTGCGCCTTGCCGATCAGGGAGTGGACAGACACGGTGTTCCGGCGGACGGCTATATGCCGGGGATGGATGTGCGGGCGAGGCTGACGGTTGTGGGCGATGGTCCCGTGGGCGCGGTGGGGCAGAAACTTGACGAGCGATTTGGACTTCCGGAAGGGCATGCGCGGCGCGAGTGGGCACTGGGTATGAAGATGGTGATCGAGCTGCCGGAGGGTTCGGAACTTGAGCCGGGCACAGTGTGGCACACGTTTGGATTTCCTGAGCCGGAGATTTTCGGGTTTCTATATGTGCATCCCGAGCGGCTGGTTTCTGTCGGCATCTTCGTGCCTTCGTGGATGGGCAATCCGCAGCGTACGGCGTACCGATATTTGCAGCACTATATTCAACATCCGCTGCTCTGGAAGCATCTCGAGGGCGGCACTCTGCGTTCGTGGGGCGCAAAGTCACTCGAAGAGTCGGGCAAGCACGGGGAGCCGTTTCTGACCGGAGACGGATTCGCGCGGATTGGCGAAGGTTCGGGGTCAACCAACATGCTGACTGGCTCCGGTGTGGACGAGGCGTGGACGACGGGCGCGCAACTGGGCGAGGCAGTGCTGGAGTTGCTGCGCGCAGACGAGCCGTTCACGCAGGAGAATCTGGCGGCGACTTACGAGGCGCGGCGACGAGCGAGTTGGGTGGAACGCGGAGCGCGGGAAGCGAAGAACGCGCGGAATGGATTTCATCGCGGATTTATTCGCGGTATGGCAGGCATGGCGCTGGCGGGGCTTACGGGCGGGCGGATTGCGTGGAGTGGGAAGATTCCGCCGGCGCCGAAGCAGATTCGACGGTTTGGGACGTATGGGAAGGCCGGACTCAAGCTGAGAGAAGCGGCAAAGGTTGCGATGGCCGACGGACGGCCATTGCATGACGCGCTAATGAGCGCGAAAGGCTGGCCGGAGATTCCGTTTGATGGGCGATTGCTGTTGACGCACCAGGATGCACTGCTGATGGGGGGCAAGGTGCAGGCGATGCCGGGATTCGCGGATCACGTGGTGTTCCTCGACCGGCAGCGATGCATTGCATGCGAGGAGAAGACGTGCGTGGCGATGTGCTCGGGCCAAGCGATCACGCTGGGGGCTGATGGTGCGCCTGAGTTTGAGCGCGAAAAGTGCGTGCACTGCGGCGCGTGTCTTTGGAACTGCGCGCAGTCGCCGGACGGCGAGCGGGGCAGCATTGAGTTTTGCGCTGGCAGTGGCGGATTACATTCAGCAGAAAACTGAGCGGGAGCAAAAAGCTATGAGTTTGCACATCGTTGTTTGCGCGGGGATTGTGCCTGATCCGTTGCAGACGCTGGAACCGACCGCGGGGCCAAACGGACCAGCGATCAAGAACGAGATGGTGCTGCCAGCGGTGCTCGATCCGTGGGCGGCGAGCGCGTTGTATGAGGCAGCGGATTTAGCCGCGAAGAATTCGGGGAGCAAGGTGTGGCTGGTTTCGCTGGGGCCGAAGGCGAAGTTGCAGCAGGTGATGATGAGCGTGGCGCAAAAGGTGAGCTTCGAACTCGTTCCCGTTGACGGGCCGATCGGAGGATTCCCTGATGCGCAAGCGACGGCAGTGGTGCTGGCCGAGGCGATTGCAGCGATTCCGGGGTTGGAGCGCGAGCGGCTGATGCTGTTCGGCGGATGGGAATCGGCGACGCGTGGCGCGGGCGTGACATTGCAACTTGTTGGCGAGCGACTGGGAATTGCGGACCAGTTTCAGGGAGTGGACGCGATTGACGTGCGGGAGGATGGATCGTTTGAGGTGCTGGAACGCGTGGAAGGCGGCAAGCACCAGGTGAGCGTGTGCGAGGGAGCGCCCGCGGTGCTGGGTTGGGCGACGGGGAATCTGGCCGAGCCGCGGAACAATCCGCAAGTGGGAATGGCAAACATGCGGACGATCATGCCGGCGCTGCAGAAAGCGAAGACGGTGGCGCTGGATGCGAATGGCTTGCGATACGTTTCGGTGAGCCTGCCGAAGCAGCAGAGGACGACACGGGTCGAAAAGAACATGACTCCCGATGAGATCGCTGGTGAACTTGTGGAATGGATCGGGGCTGAATGATGGAATCTATTCTGGTGCTCACACATTCGGACGAAAACGGCGCGATGCTGAGCAAGGGATCGCTTGAAGCGGTGACTGCAGGGAGGGAACTGGCGGCGCGGCTGGGCGCGGAGCTGGCCATCGGGATTGTGGCGAAGGACGCGACCGGCGCGGTGCGACAAGTTGCGGGCACGGCAAAGCGGGTGCTGGCGGTAGAGGGCGACGAGTTTGCGCAGGCGCGTTTCAAGAGCGATGCGGCGGCGTGCGAGGCGTTGTGCCGCGCGGCGCAGGCAACGATTGTGATTGCTCCGGGAAGCTCGCGTTTTGCGCGGGTGATGGCCGCGGTTGCGCACCGGCTTGGCGGCTGCATCGACACCCATGT
>CAZVYV010000514.1:0-2584 GCA_964630985.1 uncultured Occallatibacter sp. | reverse complement strand
CACTTCGATCCGACGCGGGGTTGCTCTCGCATCAACACTCGGCTGGGCAAGATGTATCGCGGTCACAATGAAGGCGCGGCATGGCCTTCCTCTGGCACTGCGGATGCTGCGGGGCAGCTTTACACCGACGATGCGGTGCAAGGCTATCGCGTGGAAGGATCAAGCTACGTTCAGGGCGACAAGGTGCCTTTCACGGAGTTGTTCACGCTCCACGATAATGACCAAGCACTTCCCGCAAGCTACAGTCGCATGTCGGCTACAGGTGGAGGTGCAATCAATGGGAACTGGGGAACGCTCGTATTCACCAACCCGACCACAGCATCGGCTTCCATCACCAGCGGCGGCGTGGCAACCATCCCTGTCTCGATCTCAGATGGAACTACACTGCACGCGCTCTACAAGAATTACGTGGCGGCCGGGAATACGGGGTTCATCCAGAATGCTTCTAACTCCGCATTCAACTGCACTTATCCGAACGTGGCGAAGATCGTTGCGCCGATTGTGCTGGGACAAACGGGGGCGACCAGCTACCCAACCACGGGGATACCGGGGTCGATTTCCTACACTTGCAGCCCTGCGGCTCTGGTTGGTCCGGTCACGGGAGTTACTCTGACCTCGGGCACGATGGTATGGACCGCACTCCAGTATCAGCAAATCAGCCAGACTCCGAACGGCGGCTGTACGGGTCCGATCAACGCAACTCAGTTCGGGGTAAACAGTTCTAGTTGGCCGAGCGGCCAGTCTTGGATTCAGAATCAACCGTATAACTTCAATCGGTGGGTGACGGACAACACGACGACAGGCTTCAATGTGTATTTCGTGTGCTCGATCGCGCTCGGATGTCCAGCAAGCACGGTGCCGCCGTCTCTCGATCCTACGAATTGGCAGATGTCGAACTACTACTGCTACGGTCAGTTCGCAGACTGGAACTCGGCAGGGTCGAGCGTGCCGATTATGCGGTCGCAGTACATTCTCGGCCCTCTGTACGGCGCGAGTGGTGGACACCCGATTGCCGGGAACAGCTTCTATGGCAGCGGCGGGTACTATGCCGAGGCGTGGGCAAATCCTTTCTGCAACACGGGCACGGTGGGGAACACTGCCTCTTGTACTTTGAACGGGAATCCGTGGCTTGGCAATACAGCCAAAGGGCCATACGTGGGATCACCGAATCCCGGATTCGATCTTCTGCCGACTACGCTGCCCTCTGACGATCACCCCAGTTACCGGAATGTAGGGTCGCAAGACTTGCAGCCACCGTTTATTCCCACAGCAGCGGTGCCAAGTTGGGGGAACAGCGGAGAGCCAATCTGCTCAGGAAACGTCCAGACCGGATGCTCAAATTATTCTGCGGCTGGCTACGGTGAACTTGTAGCACTCTCGATTCCAAATCCAACGCAGATCATGTACCGATTCGGCCATAACTTCGGCACGGGTGTGAATGTCGGGTTCTCGACGCAGAACACGATCGGAGTGGTGAGTCAAGACGGACTTCTGTTGGCATGGTCCTCGGACTTCAATAACAGCCGCGGAGATGCGATTTCTGGTGCGACAGCGTGTACTCCAACCGCTTCTGGCACTGCGGTAGCTGGTGGGGGGGCGATTCGCGCTCAGTATCAGTGGAATCAAGGGTCGCTGGTGACGGTGGGTGACAACCTTTTCAGGATTGGCAACAATTACATTTGGCAGGCAACGGCTTGCACGGGAACCTGCACGTCGGGATCAGCGGCTCCGCCCTTCTGTACGAGTGGATGCACAGTGGGAACTGGATACCCGGCATATACGGGAGCATCCACCGTGACGGAGACTTCTTCTCCGGGACCAGGTACGGTGACTTGGACGCTGATTGGCGAGAACTCTTGCCGTGGCGATATTGTGATTATGAGCACGCAGTCGGCAACCGGATCAGGGGCTAACTTTACGCTGTCGGCCAGTCCAAGCGGCCTCACCGTTCTGCCGGGAAATAGCGGGACCAGCACGATCACGGTGATTCCTGGGGGAGGGTTCGCGGGGAGCGTGACGCTATCAGCCTCGGGACTGCCGAGCGGCGTTACGGCAGGATTCTCGCCTAATCCAACCACCACGACCAGTGTGCTGACGTTGACAGTGGCCGGAGGAACGGCCTCCCAGACGGCTACGGTGACGATTACGGGCGTTTCTGGGGCTTTGACCTCTACTACCCCCATCAGCCTGACCATCGGCTCCTCTGGGATCACCCTAAGCGCGGCGCCGAGCAACGTAAGCGTGAGTCAAGGCACAAATGCGGCCAGCACAATCACGGTTACGAGTTTTGGTGGATTCAGCGCAGCCACGACGTTGAGCGCCGGCGGACTACCTTCAGGGGTGACGGCGGCTTTCAGCCCTAATCCGGTCACGCCTCCGGCGAATGGATCGGTAAATTCTACACTCACGCTGACGGCTTCTGGGTCGGCACCGCTGGGCAATACGACGATCACTGTGACGGGGAATGCGGGGAGCATCAACGGATCGACGCCGATTGTTCTGTCAGTGGTCGCTCCTCCGAGCACGCCTCCGGTTCAGTTCTTGGGAAACACTAGTGTTTTAGGTAACATAGGACCAATCAAAT
>CAZVYV010000513.1:0-2586 GCA_964630985.1 uncultured Occallatibacter sp. | reverse complement strand
GCCTCGAGGGCCAGGACATTATCTTCGACCTGGGAAAGGCCGAGGCACGCTGCCCCAAGCGTGAGCAGTCGCGACTGGAGCAATTCAGCGTGGGCGAGCGCATTCGCGTGGTACTGATTAAGGTAGATCGCGCAGCCAAAGGGCCTCAGGTGATTGTGAGCCGTGCCGCTCCGGAGCTGGTGTCGAACCTTTTCCAGTCAGAGGTTCCCGAGATCTACGACAACACAGTGGTGATCCGCGCTATCGCGCGCGAGGCCGGCGAAAGAACCAAAATCGCCGTACAGAGCCGCGACAAGGACGTGGACCCCGTGGGCGCGTGCGTGGGCATGAAGGGCATGCGCGTGCAGTCGATTATTCGCGAGCTGCGCGGCGAGAAGATCGACATCATCGAATTCAGCGATGAGATTACGACCTTCGCGGAGAAGGCGCTGCAGCCGGCAAAGGTGAGCCGTGTTTCCATCACCGACCTCACCGACAAGCAACTGGAAGTGATCGTCGACGACACGCAGCTTTCGCTGGCCATCGGCAAGAAGGGCCAGAACGTGCGGCTGGCAGCGAAACTTCTTGGATGGAAGATCGATATCAAGAGCGAAGAGGAGAAGCGCCAGGAGGTCGAGCAGCAAATGCAGGCTCTGGCCGGCCCTCCCACCACTCCGATCGAACAATTGACTGAGCTGGGCGAAAGCATTATTCAAAAGCTGGTCACGGCAGGAATCACGACTGTCGAGGGACTTGCCGACATGACTCCGGAGCAGCTCGAAGAGATTCCGGGAATCGGCGAAAAGACGCTGGAGAAGATCGGCGTTGCCGTGCGGAACTACTTTAGCCGATTTGAAGAGGCTGAGGCAGCGCAGGCGGCTGAAGAGGCACTCGCGGCTGAGGCAGTCGAAACTGAAGCCGCGGCTGCGACGGAGCCGGAGGCGGACGAAACGGCTCTGGCTGGCGCGGAGCTCGGGAAAGATTCGTTGGTCGACGCTGAACCGCCGCTGGCCGGCAAGGAAACGGCAGAGATTGCTACGGAAGAAGCCGAGGCGGAAAACTCCGCTGAGGTGATTGAAGAAGCTGAAGGCGTTGGGGATGCGGAAGCCGAAGAGGTCTCAGAGCTTAACGCCGATGAAAGCGGAATTGACGAAGAGAAGCCCAGCAAAGAGGACGGCGCGTAAGATGCGCCGGATTCTCCGATTGCGGGTGCGCGACAACGGGTATTTTGAGAGCGGTCAATGCCAAGAGGTAGTCATGAACGACTAAGGACCTTTTGGCTGCACAAATTGAAAAGAGGCGGATGAGTAAGGTTCGAATCAACGATCTCGCGAAAGAGCTGGAAGTAAAGTCTCGGGCGATTCTCGACGTTCTTCCGGAAATCGGCGTTCCTGCGGGCAAGACGCACAGCAGCTCTCTGGAGCTGGACGAGGCGGAGAAGGTTCGTGCGCACTTTGTGCGTGAGGCGAAAACGGCCTCGCATGCAGGCGGCGCGCACACTCGCCACGGCGCTGAAGCCGTTGCTCCCAAGATCGATCTCTCGCACATCTCCAAGCCGGGAGACGTGCTGAAGGCTATTCAAGCCAAGAAGAAGGAAGAAGAAGAAGAAGCGCGCCACCCGCGTATTCCGGGGAAACCGACTGCGGTTGCGCCGGCCAAACCCGCTGCGCCCGCCGTCGCCGCTCCCATTGTCGCGAAGCCCGCTGCAGCCGCTCCGGCCAAGCCAGAGCCGCGCAAGATCGTTCCGCAACCGCGGTCGGCGCCCCCCATTGTCACTCCTCCGCCGTCCATCCCGGCGATTGCCTCGCGTCCGCCCACAGGCGCAGTTGTCGCCAAGCCCGCCGCGGGGGCTGTTCCCGCGCGCCCGGTGATTGTCGTGGCACCACCTCCGGCTGGCGTGGTGGTTAAGCCGCCCGCAGCTCCGGCTGCGCGAGAAGAAAAGATCGCCGTCAAGGCACCAGCAGCAGTCGTTGCACCCGTTGCCGAAGCTCCAGCAGCAGCCGCAGCCGTGACGGAGCATGTCGCAGCAGCGCCGCATGCCGGCGAAGCTCCCGGTGTTGGAGCGGCAGGCGCCGTGTCCGGTATCGCCGCAGAATCCGCAAACGCTGCCGCGAAAACCGCCAAGGTCATTGTCCCCGTGCCGCGCCGCATGGTGATGCCGCAAACCGGACCAAGGCCGGTCTACAAAGCGTCCATCGTTTCAACTCCTCCTCCAGCCACTGGAACCGGGCTGCAGCGCGGAAAACCTATTTTCGATCGCAGGCCGGTGAGTGGACCGGCAGGTCCGGGCCAACGATTCCCGGGAACCGGAGCACCTGGTCAATTCGCAGGAGGGCCACGCCCCAAGCATCCGACACGCGCAGGCGCAGGCGGATTTGCGGGGCCAGGCGGCTCGGCAGCTCCCGGCGCACGGCCCGGATTTGGTGCGCGTCCTGGATTCGGCGCGCGCCCTGGATTCGGTGCGCGTCCTGGGCCTGGCGGCGCAGCGCCGCCGACCGGTGAAGCCCCGCGCCCGCAGCGCGCTAGTTCACGAGGCCGCGGACGAGGCAAGCAGCAGTACCCCAAGACCAAGGAAGGCCCGATGAAGGGCTTTGTGCCGCCGCCGCG
>CAZVYV010000512.1:0-2586 GCA_964630985.1 uncultured Occallatibacter sp. | reverse complement strand
GGCGGCATCGAAATCTTTTCCTCGGATTTGGACGGGTTTCGTGCAGCTCTCAGCCTCGAGAACCGCACGCTCAAGCGCGCCCTCACCGACCCTCGCCTCATCAGTGGCGTAGGCAACGCCTACTCCGACGAGATTCTCCACGCCGCGCGGCTCTCGCCGATCACACTCACGCACAAGCTCACGCCCGAGGAGTGGCAGCGCCTTTTTGACGCGACGCGCTTCACGCTTTCTCTATGGATGGACCGGCTCATCACCGAGGCAGGGAAGAAGTTTCCTGAAGGTGTGACAGCATTCCGACCGGAGATGGCCGTCCACGGCCGTTTCGGCCAGCCGTGCCCGCGCTGCGGCAACCCCATCCAGCGAATCCGCTACGCGGACAACGAAACCAACTATTGCGCCACCTGCCAGACGGGGGGCAAGGTCCTTGCCGATCGCAGCCTGTCGCGCCTGCTGGGCTCCGACTGGCCCCGCACTCTCGACGAGCTTGAAGCGCTGAAACGCCGCTAGCGTCTCTCCGTCCGTGGTGCGCGGCAGCCAGTGTTCAAAGCCGTTTCGCACTCTATGACTCATTCGTGTTAGTTACCACTTCTGCGACTAACCCTTGATTTACCTTGACATGGCTTCTGTTGGTGCCGCATCGTGTTTGCGGCGACTCCTGTCAAACGGATCGCGCGGGAACCCTGCTCCGTGGGGGCTTCCGGGCGTGGGAGCCCGAACTTAAATCCGTTGTGGAGGATTCAAGAATGCACGATGTCACCAACTCCGCTTTTCTGCTCTCGGTGATGCTTTCCGGGCACATGATGACCGTGATCGTAATTGCGGCCGTGATCGAATGGCTCCTGGGAGCTCTCTGGTATGGGCTTATTTTCCGCAAGTCCTGGTTGACGATGGCCGGTTTTTCCGAGACCAACAAACCCAAGAACGGCGCCATGACGATGGTCTGCTCATTCATCGCCTGCCTGCTGCTCACCTATGTGATTGCGCACATCGTGGGTTGGGCAGGAGCCATGACGTTCACCCAGGGAATCAAGTTTGGCGTGATCTGCTGGGTGGGCTTTATCGCGCCGCCGCTCATTACTCAGCACATTGCCGAGAACCGCCGCGCCAATCTGTTTGCCATCAACGCAGCTTATTGGCTGTTGGTCATGGCCATCGGCGGCGGCATGACGGCAGCCTTCCACGGCTAGCGAATCTTTCGCTCCGGCCCTCGCAACCCAACCACCACAGGGGCAATTCCTTCGCGGAATTGCCCCTCTGTATTTCATCGCTGGCGCCCGTTGAGATCCGTGCCTGCGCGCATAGGATTCGAAAGATTTTCTCAATCCACCCCTCGCCCGTCGTCATAGAATCGAGCCATGACTCGCTCGAATGTCACCACAGACGGCGCGCCTGCCGCAATTGGCCCTTATGCGCAAGGCGTGCGTGCAGGAAACTTCATCTTCACAGCCGGCCAGGGCGGCCTGGATCCAGCCACCGGCCAGGTTGTTTCCGGCGGGATCAAAGAACAGACAGCGCGAACTCTGGAGAATCTCAAAGCCGTTCTTGAGGCTGGCGGCAGCAGCCTGGGCCAGGTGATCAAGGCGACCGTTTTCCTGAAGGACATGAACGATTTCGCGGCCATGAATGCGGTCTACGCATCGTACTTTGGGGGCGACAACGAAACGCTCCCCGCGCGCACCACGGTTGAAGTCGCCCGCTTGCCGCGCAATCTGCTGGTAGAGATTGAAGTCGTCGCCGAAGTGTGACGGCCCTCGCTGCTCATCGATATTATTGGGTTGTGGTGCGATTGTTTCGCCGTGCTGTGTGTTTCAAGAGCGGTCGGCCCTGGGATCACCGTTCCGCAGGAGGACGTCATGACCGATTCCGAAGATAAGGTTGTTCGCAGCGATGCCGAGTGGCGAACCCTACTGACGCCGCAGCAGTATCACGTGCTGCGCGAAAAAGGCACCGAGCGCCCCTTCACCGGCCTGCTCACGGAGAATCACGAAACCGGCAACTACCACTGTGCAGCATGCGGCGCATTGCTTTTCATGAGCGGCGCGAAATTCGACTCCGGTTGCGGATGGCCCAGCTTCATGATTCCCGCCGGCTCAAAAGCCGTTGTGGAGCACGAAGACATGAGCCACGGAATGCGGCGCGTGGAGGTGACCTGCGCCCGGTGCGGCGGTCATCTGGGCCACGTCTTCCCCGACGGTCCCCGGCCCACTGGCCTGCGCTACTGCATCAATTCCGCTTCGCTCAGCTTCACAAAAGAGGGCAAGTAGACTCGCCGCTCGGGGCGCGTCCCGGTTTCATCGCAGAATTCTCGCGCACAACAAAACCCCGTCCGCATGGGACGGGGTTTTGAGCTTCAGAAATGGGTGTCCCGTTCTCGCCCGCGTGTTTCAGGGTGCGGATCGGGGATTCAAGCCTTGGCGACTTTTCCGCTCTTGATGCAGCTCGCGCAAACGCGAAGCTTCTTGGGCGTGCCGTCGACAATCGCCTTGACCGCCTGCAGGTTCACGTTCCAGCGCCGCCGGGTGATGTTGTGGGCGTGCGAGATGTTATTGCCAAAACGCGGCCCTTTGCCGCAGATATCGCAAGTTT
>CAZVYV010000511.1:0-2590 GCA_964630985.1 uncultured Occallatibacter sp. | reverse complement strand
CAGATTCTCAGGGACTACAAAAAGTCCCTGGATCACGCCCAATCAACCCTAAAACCGTGAATGTCCATCTGCCGGACCCTTCCGGCCCACCTGAAAGGCACGAAATGAAAATCTCCCCCGTCATCTTGAAGCAAATTATTATTTTTTTCTTTGGGCCTGTCTTGACAATGTGCCCAATGAGCCTAAATTGGTAATGAGCAAGATTAACCCTGATCACCCTGGAGGCCACATGGAAGACCTGTTTGCACCCCCCAAAGAAGAACTCATGCGGAAGCTGGTCCGCTACAACACCAAGGCTTTTTCACTCGGCCTGCAACTTGGCAGACAGGATATTATCGATGCCACGACCGTAAACCTACACACCGCTTGTCTGATCGCTTGTAGCCTGGGAGGGGAAGGCAAATTCAAAGATAGTGAGAGTGTCTGGCAAGCGCTTAAATCTGAGGCGGATTTGGCATTGTCTCCCATTTATACCCAAGAAATGGCGGCAGAAGAATCTACTTGGGTAAAAACCAACATTGAGGCCATCATGGGCGGCGTTGTTCTGCCACCATTGCCAAGAAAGGATATTTAATGTTCCCATCTACTTGTAAATGTGTATATTGCGATGGCGAAGGCGGTCATCATGATGGTAGCAGAGATCATAATTACACCACACCATGGGGATGGAACACTTGTGATTATTGCGATGGCGAAGGTAATTGCTTCAGCCCACGCACCACAGTCATTGATCGCCATACCATATCTATTTATTGGAGAAGTCATGAGAAATACCTTGCCAGAGCCTTGGATTGCATTACGCGCAAAGTATAGGACTATCAAACAGATGTGCCGGGTGATTGGCATATCCCAGAGAACTTTTTATAACTGGATTCATGGGCAGCGAACACCGGGAGCAAGCGGGCAGCGGTTGCTTGATCTTTTCCTTGAAGCTCACGGATTTGAAACATTCATCTCACCCAAGAAAGGAGTTGATCATGAACAAACTACCAACGATTCTTGTAGTTAAAAGTGGGGCGTCACAGTATCAGAATATCCATTTTCATCTGAGGGTTGATGGCTCCCTCAGTTATTGTTGGAGTGCTTTCCCAACCAAAAACAATTTGTGCCAAACCATTTCAGATGTCAGTGATCTTCGAGTTCAACTCCTGAACGCCGCCAGTGCCGCTACCGCCTATCTTGATGAACTCCTGGCTGAAGATCATGACGCTGCGTTTAAACAAACTTCGGATGATGTCCGATCCATGTCACGGGAGATGACCAATGAAGACTTCTGAAACCATTGCCGAACTGGCCAAGGCCCTTTCTGCCTTTCAGGGCGAGGTTGAAAATGCAACCAAGTCAGCCAATAACCCATTTTTTAAGTCCAAGTATGCCGATCTGGCCGAAGTCCTGAATACTGTGCGGCCCCTGATGAGCAAGCATGGCTTGGCCCTGGCCCAGTTTCCCAGCTATGAAGGCAATTCTGAGCAGGGGATTGTTTCAGTGGAAACGGTTTTGATGCATCTCAGCGGGCAATGGATGTCCTGTGTAACTTCATCCCCAGTCAAGGGTAAGGTTGACTCTCAGGTCATCGGTTCGGCTACTACCTATTGCCGCCGTTATCCTGCGGCATCCATCCTTGGCATTGCCCAGGAGGATGATGACGGGAACGCAGCAAGTGGTAAGAATATGGAGAAAGACCAGAGCAAGGAACCCGAAAAGCCAAAACCCATTGTTTGGTCTGAGACTGAAACCCAAGAATGGGTTTCCTTGATGGATAAGGTTGGGAATCACCTTCGAGTTCAGAATAAATTGGATGAACTTGATGAATTCACAGCCAAGGTCACGGCTTCAAAGAACATTTATCCACCCGCCCTTTTGCTCCCCCAACTTCGTACTCGTGAGAAAGAATTTGCTTCCCAGACTACGGCATTCATCCAGAAGTCTGTTGGTGCAGGGCCTACAGCATTGCCCATGGAAGGAGCCTTTTAATGCGCGTCATTGACTGCCAACAGGGAACTCCTGAGTGGAAAAAATTGAGGGCTGGGCGCATTACTGGATCTAGGTTTACCTCAATCATGGCAAGCATTAAAAGTGGGGAAGCCGCTGAACGGAGAAACTATAGGGCAGAACTGGTATGCGAAACCCTTACCGGAGAACCATATGAGGACATCTACCAGACCGCCGACATGCTGCGCGGTATTGAGCTGGAACCTGCCGCCAGGGCCGCTTATGAGGCTGTGACGATGCAGAAGGTCACTCAGGTTGGGTTGGTGCTGCACCCCAAGCATGACCGCATTGCGGTGTCACCAGATGGTTTGGTTGGCGAACATGGCATGTGCGAGATAAAGTGTCCCAAGACCGGCAATCACCTTGAGACACTGATGTTGGGGATTCCCCCAAGCCAATATCGTCGTCAGATGTATGCACAGATGATGTGTTGTGAGCGTGATTGGGTTGATTTTGTGTCCTACGACCCCCGCTTGGCAGTTGAATATCAACTTATTATTTTTCGCTTCATGCGTGATGAAAAGGAGATCATCCTCATGGAAGCCGCTGCACTCCAATTCCTGGCTGAAGTCGATGCGACCATCGAACAGATCAAACA
>CAZVYV010000510.1:0-2590 GCA_964630985.1 uncultured Occallatibacter sp. | reverse complement strand
AGCTGAACTAAGTAGTAATAAAGAAGGAGTGCTTTTATTATGAAGACTACGAAGCTACTTTTCCTGATAACCGCGCTCCTCTTCCTTTCCTCTCTTACGTGGAGCCAAGCTCTTACTACGGTTACGGCTACTATTCACGATCCGAATGGTACGTTGTTTTCCAATGGAACAGTGCAAGCAGATTATCAGAGGCCATCTAATCAGACAGGTATCACGCCAGTTAGCAACACTACTCTTCTTCCCATAGTAGAGCACGGACCTTCTCTCTCTGCTGCGTTAAATAGTGGGGGTACATTTACACTCAACCTCGCTAACTTACTTCAAGTGGCTCCTTCTGGGGGAACGTGGCTCTTTACTCTGTGTTCTAATACGAATGCGGCGTGTCAACAGATTCCTTCCCAGTTAGTAGTAGGGGCATCTGTAGACTTGAGCGTGGCTCTTAATTACTACGTGAATCTTATAAAAGTAGTAGCACAGCCTATTATAGCAAAAGCATACATAGATTCCGAAGTAGCACAGAGTCCCGGTGTAGAATGGCTCGACGTTACGTTGAATACACTCAAGTATATCAACGCTGCTGGAGCGGTTACTATAGTGGGGAGTGGTGGCGGAGGAGGAGGAGGAACTCCGTCTGGAAACGGAACATATATACTAAGTACGAATCTATCTAATCCCACCAACGCTGGAGACATACTCACCTTAGACGGTGCTGGAAACGCGCAAGACCCGACTCTTAATTCGACGAAGTTGTTACTTAGTACAAGTACGGTTCCTACTAACGTGAGTACGTCATGGACGTATTCGTTTGCTACTTCGCAGCCACAGTTACAGACGAATGCTCTTGTGGGGTATGTGGTAGCTAATTCTGGTTATTCATGCACAGCACCGTGTAATAATTTTACAGGCTTAACCGTAACTGCGTCCACGACTACTACGTTTACTGTGGTGAATGTGAATGGAAGTGCTACGAATACAGGAACTCCTCTTGCTACATTTGGGACTCCGTTGTTTCCGGCTATTGTAACGAGTACGATGTTTAGCATAGGAAATGCTCTTACTTCGTGGGGCTTCTTTAGTGGAGGCTTTGTTAGTGGGAATAGTGGTCCTGGTTACGCGCAAATGGGGGATAATGCACAAGACGCTCTTTTTATTGACAATCCTAATTATGTTGCTAATTTTATGCTTGGGAATGCCCTTCTAGGTTCAGGCTTTGTTAATCAGAACAGCGGTACTCTTGGTGCAGGAAACTCGACGTGGGTATATGGCAATCCGCTTCAAGTAGGAGTTAATTCTAACGGCTCAACTGGTTCCTGTCATAGTGGGGCGTGTCCTAATATATCGTATGGTTGGGTAATAAATTCAACGACTACACCTCCGAATCAGGCTACAGGAGCAGTTGGAATTAACGATGCGACTGATCCTAATGAAATAGTGTGGCCTATTAGTAGTGTGACACTTCCTACGATTGGATCGGGAAATTCTGCTATTGGTGTAGAAGCGTCTACGGGAACTATTAATGGCAATATAAACAATGCTGGATGGCTCCGATTTCCACTCGTTATTGAGGGGAATGGAACAGCGTTAGTACCTAATACGTCCGGTGTAATTAACGTAGTGGGTACAGGAAACGCCACAGTAAGTGCAGCGACTAATGTTCTCACTGTAAACGTAACAGGTGGTGGCACAGGTACAATTACGTCAGTAACACCCAATTTGAATGGAGGAAGTACAGCTCAAGGCATCTTCTCTGTGAGTGGTGCTTCGAGTAGTGGTGCGGCGGTTCCTAATCTAAGTATTACTGGGACTGCTTATGGGACTACGTATTTTGACAATAGCTCAACACCGTTACTTAAATCTACAGGAGCCTTGGGGCAGGGACAGTTCTTGATGGGGGCGCCTAGTGGCGTACCAGTAGTAGGTAGCATAGTGCCAGGTGGAACAGGCACGGTAACAGTTACTACTACGACAAGTGGGCAGATTCAACTAGACGCACCAACTGCATCGTATACGGGACCGTGTATTCATCATGTATTTCCAGGTACTCTGCCGATAACTACAGATCAAATATGTCCTTCGACTGGTTCTTGCTCTAGTCCGGGTACGACAACATTTGCTACTACTATTAGCGTCTCTCCTGTGTGTTCGTCCACTGGAGCTATTATTAAAATACAGGCACACGGTACGTATGTTGTACCAGGAACAGGGGCACCTGTAGCTAGTTTTAATGTGACTGCGGGGAATACTACGGGTATCTGTCCTACTATACAAGCATGGACACTTACCAGTACAGCCACAAGTGGTTATTGGGCGTTGGAATGTAATATACAACTAGGACCAACTTCATTTGGTTCAGCTTCTGCAACAGCGTGGGGCTTTGCGGAGACTAATACGCAAACATCTAATGGAAGTCCCACGTATAATAAACGTGGAAATTTTACTACAGCGACACAGACTGTTACGTACAGTACGAGTATTCCATATCCAGTTTCTATAAGTATGCCTGCTTCGTGGATTACCGGGCAGACTTTTAATCTTACAAGTATGGATGTACAGGTGATGCAATGAAAAGGAAGCTTCTGTTTGTTTTGTT
>CAZVYV010000509.1:0-2595 GCA_964630985.1 uncultured Occallatibacter sp. | reverse complement strand
TAGCCAATATGGCACCTAAAGCCGCGCTAGGCAACTACGTCCTACGGCACGTTGGATAACTGCCTGATTTCGTCAAATGTCTGGTCACGGAACAGGACGCCGTTTTCCCACACCTTCTCCAGATAGTTCCGCTCACCGGGTGCCAACGAGTGCTCTTGCACCGTCTGGAAGCGCTCCGATACGCCCTTGACTAGGGCTAGGCGTCCAGCCTTGGAGTTCTTGCCTGGATCGCCCACAGGCGTCTTTTTGATGCCTGTCCAGTGCGCCTCGCCTACGCTACGGATGGCACTCGCCTTCTGGGCAAAGCCTAGCGTGTCCCGATTGACGGTCTGTAGCAGTTCACCGCCCATGCCGAATGCGATGTTGTCCGCAGACCAGCCATGGGCACCATCCATCATGATATCGTATATCTGTGGGATGGTCTTTTCATTGACGGAATCGCCGTGGATGACCCTGAGATAGTCTGGCAGTACGCGATAGCCCTTCTTGTTCACGGTATAACCGAAAGCGTCGCCCAAGAGGTTTAGGATTTCGGCGGGAACGTGCGGCTTGCCTGAATCTGGTCGAATGACCAGCGTTCCACCATTGTTACATACCTGATCGAACAGCCCATCTCCCCAGATATCCTTCACGGCACTGTAGATATCATAGGTGTCAGATACCACGGCGAACATCTTGCCAGCGCCACCGAACGTGGACACCATGTTCTCATAGGCTAAGGCTTCGCTATCCTTTCCCCACGCCATGATGGTGGAGTGCTCTGCCGCTGGTATGGAGAACGCAGGCATTGATTCGGCACCGTACCAACTCATGACGTACAGGATCGCTGCCATGGTGTCCGTACCCATGAAATTGACGAGATGGGCAGCACCGCCGATTTCGGCTGATTCGTAACTGGAGACGCCACGGAAGCCAAAATCATGCAATTTGAAATTGATTTGCGGTTCTACCGCCTCGCTGGTCTTTTCCAGCGCGGGACGGATGAACGTCTCCTTGATGAACTTGGAGCGCGTACTTACCGTGGTTGGATACCAGATGCCGCGCAATAGCGTCGTTTCCACGAACTGCGGAAGCCATGGCAGCTTTGGATCGGTGTTGCTGATCTGTACCAGCACATTGCCAGTCGGAACCTTGGTGCCCTCCCTGACGGCATCGATTCGGATGGGCAATACACCATTATGGTGTTCAAGAATGTGTTTCCATCCATCGTAGTTGAATTTCAGACCCGGAATGTGTGCGGGCACGAAATCAGCCGCAAAGTCCAAGTCTGCTTGTGTGAACGGGTCAAAATATCCAGACTTGAGGATACCTTGAAGACCGAAGAATTGCGCGAAGGGATACGCGCCAGCGCGAGCTTCAATATAGCTAGACAGATACTCCAGATTGGACGGGTATTGCCATGCATGTGAGCACTTGTACGAATCTGTATTCAGAATGACGGGACGGCTGTATTTCTGTGCTTGATATTTCACTGGACCTTCTCCTTTTGCTTAAGCCACAACCTCTGTGGCTTCCGACACTTTTGAACCACGATTGGTCATTATGCTCACGATATGAGCATGATCCTCAAACATTTGCTTCGGATCAATGGAACCCAACTTTATCCATTGGGCATGTTCTGCGTCATCGTTGCCTTTGACGTAGAACAATTCCTTCTTGGCTGGCAGTTCGTACTTGAATGCCATGGTGACGACACGCTTGCGTAGGGAGCGCTCAGGATCGTCAAAGAACATCGAGTCTCGGATGTAACTCTGCAAGACGGCTTTCGGCATCCCCTTCTTGGAAAAGCCATCGGAAATGGCGGTTTCCTCGATTAACTCACGGATTGCGGCGTCTTGGAATGTCTCTTCAAGCCCGACATGACCGCCTGGTAGCGCCCACAATCCCTTGCCGGGACAATGCTTGCGCCGCACCAGCAAGATATGACCAGACTGAAGCACCACGTTATCCACGCAGCTAATGATGTAGGTGCCCCACTGCTTGGGATATTCACGGTAGAACTCCGCCTCGTCCACGAGCCATTTGAACTCGGGCGTCAGGCAGAACTTACGCATGAAATCGATCTGTGGCTGCGGGACGAATGACGGATCTGGCAGGATCGGCATTTTGCGGAAGTAATTGTCCCTGATATCCGTGGCATTCAGCGTGCCGTATTGCGCCGTTATATTGACGCTAGGCATTCCCGGAAACATCTTGAGGTAATAGGACGAACCATCCTTGGAGTAGCCGATAAGCCCGACTTTCTCACCAAGGTAACGTCTGTTCAACGTGCGTTGAACCTCAGACATCCACAGGTTGTCGTTGTAGGTGTAGTCGTTTAGCGGGAGCACCAGAAGCGTAGCACCAAGGTCTTTCACTTGGTCTTGGCATGATGCCTCTATGATTTCCCTGCGCTGCTCGAATGTGAATGGGTTCTTCGGTGACGGCGCACAGTTGGCCGATCCAACCAGCACCAGCACCCGTTCAGCACGAGATGCCGCTTCCAGAATCACATGGACGTGCCCATTGTGGATGGGTTGCATGCGACCGATAAATACGAGCGTATTGAACTGCTTCATTTGGGAACCTCTCCCGCACGCGATAGGCTAAACCTCT
>CAZVYV010000508.1:0-2604 GCA_964630985.1 uncultured Occallatibacter sp. | reverse complement strand
ATTGGCTGACGACGGCGACGATTATCGCGATCTAAAGGGAAACTCCAGATTACCCAGCAACGCAACCTCAGTAGGGGATGCGGACATAACCGTTATTGCCGATGGTGGAGAACCTCCTGAGTTCAATGAAGCCACTGGCACCATGCAGGTACCACTGCCAGATGGATCTGTGCAGATCTCGTGGGGTCAATCAGAAGACCAAAGGACCACCGCTGAATTTGACGATAATCTGGCCTTATCCCTAGACGAAGCGCAACTCAGCACCATCGCTGAGCGCATTCTCATGGGTATTGAGAATGATATCCAGACTCGCTCCGCTTGGCTGGAAAACATGAGCAACGGCATTTCGTTGCTTGGGCTGGAAATCAAGAACCCTCGTGGCGCGGCTGCAAGTGGCGCTACGCCACAGGAAGGCACGTCCACAGTAGATCACCCGCTTCTATTGGAGGCCGTCCTACGGTTCCAGGCGAACGCCCGTGGCGAGCTTTTGCCCAGCGATGGTCCTGTCAAGGTTCGCAATGACGGAGAGCCTGATTCGCTCGCAGACAGGCTTGCCGAAGCCCTAGAAAAGGACATGAACCACTACCTGACCAAGGTAGCGAAGGAATACTACCCTGATACCGACCGCATGCTCTTGATGCTTGGTTTCTGCGGAATGGCCTTCAAGAAGGGCTCGCACCACCCTATCAAGCGCCGTCCAGTCATTGAATCAATTGATGCCAAGGACTTGATTGTAAGCAACGCTGCCACGGACATAGACCGTGCTGGCCGCGTTACCCACAGGGTATGGATGACGCCAAGCATCATGAAGCGCATGCAATTGCTTGGTGCCTATCGGGATATTCACCTGCCATCGCCCGGAACACCGTCAATCAAGGATCCGGTAGACCAGAAGATTGACCAAGTACAGGGCATTGCACCTCCGACCTATACCGAACCAAACGACCAAGACCGCGAGTTATACGAGTGCTATTGCGAGATTGAGGTTCCCGGTTTCGAGCACAAGATTGACGGCAAGGCTAGCGGGTTGCCGCTTCCCTACAAGGTAACCCTCGATAAAGAAGCACGCAGAATCCTTGAAATCCGCCGTAATTGGGCAGAAGACGATGAACTATGCATGCCGAAGAACCGGATCGTCGCATATATCTTCGTTCCGGGTCTTGGTTTCTACGGTATCGGGCTTCTAAATATCCTCGGTAATGCCACCAAGGCGGTGACTGCGGCATGGCGTCTCATGCTGGATGCCGGCATGTTTGCCAACTTTCCGGGGTTTTTGTATCTCAAATCCCTAGCCAAGCAGCTAACAAACCAATTCAGAATCCCTCCCGGCGGCGGCATGCCTATTGATACTGTAGGCAACGATATTCGTGCCAGTATCATGCCGTTGCCGTATAAGGGTGCCGATCCATCGTTCATACAGTTGATTGAGAATGTCGTTGAGACTGCCCAAAGGGTCGGAGGAACTGCGGAGTTACAGGTAGGCGAAGGAAAACAGGACGCGCCTGTTGGTACTACGCTTGCCATGATTGAGCAGGCGACAAAGCTTATGGGTGCCGTTCACAAGAGGCTACACCAAGCCCAAGGTACCGAGTTTTCCATGCTCAAGGAACTGTTGATGGAAGACCCTAGTGCCCTTTGGAGGCATAATAAGAAATCAGAAGTCCTGAAAATGCTGGTTGCCGAGAGCGGGCAACAGTCAGTCGTGGACGATGAGGAAGAAGCGGAAGACCGTCACCGCGAGTTATTCTTGACGGCGCTGGCAGATAGTGAATTGGTTCCAGCGGCCGATCCAAATACATCAAGCCAGACAGAGCGTTACCTCAAGATAATGGCAATTCGCCAAATGGCGCTGACGCCCGGTTCTAATCTGGACCTTAATAAGATTGATGAACATATATTCCACAGCATTGGCATAGACGATTGGGACGATTTCCAGAAGCCATTGGCAGATCCTAACGCGCCGCCACCTCCACCTTCGCCAGAGCAAATGACGGCCTTTGCAACGCTACAAGCAGCACAGGCCAGAATCACGGAAGCCAATACCAAGGCTCAGGATTCGCAGATCAAGGCCCAGTCATCCACGCAGGAAATGCAGACTGACGCCACCACCAAGGCAGCAGAACTCGCATCCAAGGAAAAGATTGCCGCCCTACAGGTCAGCCGTGAGATGATTATCCACCAATCTGACCAAGATGCAGCGGCAGCAGAAGCGGCTAGAGATGACCAGAACCGTGCTGCGGACAGGGTACATAAGTTGGCCCTTGCGAGCACGCAGGCTAGGGCAAATGCCCAACAGGCGGCACTAGACCGCGCCCATGAAAGCCAACAGGGCATTGCGTCTCGCTCACATGAGGTTCAGCAGACTGGTCTCGGGCTCGCACATGAGGCTGTCCAAAGCCATCTGGACCGGCAGCACGAGACTGGACAAGGTATCCAGCAAATCGCAGAAGGCGGTGTTGCCCGTCAACATGAGGCTTTACAGTCCGCCGCAGATCGTCAACATGAAAGTATCCAATCTGCTGCGGATAGAACGCATGAATTGGTCCAAGAGGGACTTGCGCGGCAACATGAACACCAGCAAAATGAACTAGATCGCGAGAATGC
>CAZVYV010000507.1:0-2609 GCA_964630985.1 uncultured Occallatibacter sp. | reverse complement strand
GAGTAGCGTGATGAGATATTTCATTTATGCTTCCTTGCCTAGTTGATGATTAAATAATTTCCGCATACCCCGTTGGTTGCGATTGTTCCGTTGAACGTGATGGTGAAACTGGTGGCCGCAACTCGCGCACTAATGAATGACCCACCCACAAGAGTAGCTAAAGTTGAGTTGCATGTCGTGCTCAACTTGGTACCCAACGTATCGTCGGGATAGAAGAAAATTTGGCTGTTGGCCGTTACAGCCGTCGTGTTGACCTGCAAAGTTGAACTGGTTGTGCCTGTAGGAATAAGAACGCTGCCCGATGCCGCAGAACCGCAAACCGCAGGGGAGGCGGAAGAGCTACAATTCGTTGCCGTCCCGTAAGACGTTGAGGTAAATAGGCCCGCACTAGATAAGCTGGCAAGACTGATGCCGCCGTTCAGATGCGCGTCTAGGAAGTTTCCGGCGAATCCGTTGGCCCCGTTGAATCCGAGATAAGTTCCGCCCGTATTCCACGTGGATGGATTCGATACTCCCGGCTGAAAGTAGAACAGCGGGACGGTCGTCGTTCCTGACCCTCCGGTGAAAGCTCCCCCGGAGATGACAGTTCCGGGTGCGCCCGTAAGTCCGGTCTTGGCAAACGTCTGCTGGGCCGTGAAGGACTGGGCAAGATTCAACTCGGCAATCGTGCCTGTATTCGCTGGCAGGCTGGCCGTGACGCTTCCGAGTGCGCCTGTTACCGTGCCGAGGGTCACCGTCCCGCTGGTGGCGTTGCCGAAAGCGAGAGTCTGCACCGAGCCCGCCGTGCCCACGCTGGGCAGGTCGAAGATTGACAGCGTGTTCGTGGTTGCGGCGTAGGAAATGTTGTACTGGTTCGTGATGTTCGGGTCGTAAGTGTTGCCAATCACGCGGTTATTATTCAGCGTGACCGTTCCGCCGCCCGTTGACGAATTGGAATACTTGAACCCGTTCCCCAAGCTGCCGTTGCCTTGAATGACGCAGTTCTGCCCCGCCCATAGCATGTCATTGAAGAAGTTGGATGAACCTGTCGTCGAGCCGCCGACGTTCTCCCACATGCAGTAGCCAATCTGCCCCGTGGGATTGCCGGATGGATTCGATACGCCGCCTGCCGGGACTCCGAAAGCTGAGTCCGCCACGCATTTATTGTTCGTGACTTCCGTGCCGGAGACGGTCAGGTTGTTATTGAATCCGCCCACGATGCTTTGCAGCGCGGAGATGTAGCAGCCTGTTCCTTGCGCATCCTGCGCCACGTTGTGCATGATGTTGTCGTGGATGCGCGTGTTGTTCGTGGTCGCCGTCACGCCTTCCGCCCCGACATTGAAGCATACGTTATCGTGTATGTTCCCGTTCATCGGGTTCTGCGTGCCTTGGATACACTCCGATGCCCCAGTGTCCGTGGCCGCTGGCGGGCTGACTTCAAGGGCCGTCACCGTTGTCTGCGTGCCCGCGCTCGTAGTCAGGACAAGGTGGGTAGCATCCGTGACCGACTGGATGGTATAAACGGTGCCGCTAGACGTGTTCGGGATTTTCATCTTGTACCCGACCCAAGTTGCCCCCGTCACGAAGCCGAAAGTGGAGTTACCGCCCGTGCAAGTGTTGCAAGTCACTGCCGTGCCGCTGGTCGTCACAGACGAGCCATTAATCCCCTGCGCCCCGGCTAAGTTCACGGGCTGGCAGCAAGGGGCATAGATATGCGCGGGGTAGGTTCCCGCCGGGGTCGGCGTGCCAGAGATGACCATAGCTGTGCTGCTGCCGACTGAGGAGACTTTGTAATCCTGCGGTACGCCGCCGATGTAAATCGTCACATGCCACGGGCCGGGAGTCGTCGCCATCGCCGCCGTGAATCCCGTGCCTGTGATGTTGCCATCCGTGCCATCCACGGTCACCGCGACTGTAATCGCCGCCTGCTCACCGTTCGAGATGTAGTTGGAGGCAATTTCGTAATCATGCAGCAGTCCTTGTCCGCCAGATGACGCGATATTGATGTCGCCGTTGCCCGCAATCTGCTCCGTGTTGCAGTTGTGGACTGTGTTGTGAATTACTAAGTCGCCGGGAGTGTCCGCTGTGGTCGCGTTGATGTTAATGCACGACCCGCCAGAGGCATCGACTTGGCTAAATTGAACACTGGAGTTGGAGCAGTTGGCGAGAGAGAAACCCACCCCGCCAGCGTTTGTAACCCAGTCGTGAATGAAATTGACGTTGGTAATCGCGGTTGTGGCCGAAGTCGTGCAGCTGAATTCGTTGCCTTGGGCGATGGCTAACAAACCGCCGATGCCCTTCATGCCGCGAATGGTGATGTTTGACCCAGCGGCATTGAAGATGCCGGGGCCGCCATTGCTAGTCGCGTCCGCTACGCATCCCCAATCATCTTCTTGGCAGAGAACCACGTTATTCCCAGAAAGCGTGATGGTGAAATTGTTGGCGAATACTAAGCTCCCGTGCGGCCAGATGACGGCGATATTCGCCGGAACCGTCACGGGCGTGCTTGAAGAGGTCGCCGGGGTGGTAATCGCGTGCATGTTGCAGATACCGGGATTCGAGCCGATTGCTGTAATGCAGGCTTGCAGTTTCGCGTCCCATGTCGCCCCGGCAAGGCCGTTGACATCGTA
>CAZVYV010000506.1:0-2628 GCA_964630985.1 uncultured Occallatibacter sp. | reverse complement strand
ACCGCAGCAAAGATGATCTGGGTATTCGTGAATTGACTGAGCATTGTGTTCTCCTATGCGGGATTTCCGCGGCGGCAAGGGTGAATAGAGGAAGCTAACGCGACGGGAAGGACCTTGCACCCATCGATCATGGGCTGCCAAGCGCATGAATGCTGGGCAGAATTGCACTCTGCATTAACGAACGGACCGCAAGAGGAGGCAAATATGGATTCCACCTATTGTTGCGGGACGGATAGTTCCAGGATCAATTCCGATCGCGATTCCGGCGGATTGCGGCGCCTCCTTCCGTAAGGTGCTCGGTGGCGCCGTGATCCCCCACCTCGATTGCGTGAAAGCGAGTTCGAGGGTCAGAGGGGCTGTCGCCGTCGGACCAGGAGCTCTGCCGCAGGAGGTCGCGGTCAAATTCGGCTCCGAAATATCCTCGGAATGGCGCCATTTCCTGGCTGCGATTCTTGAGGTGCGCGCTTATGTCCATGAACAATCCGAGAACCACGAGGAAGGCGCCCACGATCATCAGGACGAGCGTAAGTTGGGGCATAACGTTCTCCTTCGTGTTCAATGACCACGACAGACGGAGCTGCGTGGCCTGGGAAACCAGCGAACGATTCAACAGTGATCCAGATGGGAAGGGAGGTCTGTTCAGAATTGCTCACGACGATGCATCTCTACGGCGAGTTGGAGATTTCCTGGATGAGCCCGTGCTTGGTTGGCAGCCTTCGAGGGCTCGCCCAGATGCAAGGCGAGGAGCGCGCGCATGTCTTTGCTGCGTTCAGTGGGCAAGCGGGGACGTTTGCATAGTGGATTGAGCTCGTGAGTTCACCGAGTCGGCGGGGTGGAGGCGACCGGTGGCGGGGATGCGGTAGTATTTGGGGTTGTATGAAAATCGCTTTACCCGAGGACGACTGTGACGAAACGTGGACCGCTCCCCTACCAACTGAGCTTTAACGCACAACACTCACCCATGGGCTCATTCATGAGCTTTACCTGCGGGAACTTTGGGACTCGCGGCGGGATCGGCTTGCAGATTGGGCAGCCGGGGGACCAGGAAGTTTTTGTCGGGTTCAAGGAGGGCGACCGGTATTCGAGCGCGACGCTGAAGTGCCTGCCGTTTTATGTGGGAGCGGTGAACCGCGCGGCGGACGCGTTCCTGGTGGAGCAGGCGGGGCCATCGGAGCAGAACGTAAAGCCGGATGCCGAGCCTTTCAAAGACGGCGAAATTGCGCGGTCGTATGGTTGGGCGACTGACGAGTGGCGAGCGGATGGACTGACGTTTACGGTGTACTCGCCGTTTGGATCGATTCCCGACCCGGAGCGAGACAGCGCGGAGCGGATGCGCGAGGGGCTGTTGCCGGCGGTGGTGGCGCGACTCGTAGTGGACAACACAAAGGGCACCGGTACCAAGACGGCGATGTTTGCGCTGAATCATGCGCGGCCGGGCGAGCGGATCCTGGAAGACGGCCTGGGAGCGGGACGGCTGGGGTTTGCCTTCAGGCGCGAGGCGGGTGGAGCGGCGGAGTTATGGGACTGGACGACCGGGAAAAAGACGGCGGCGGCGACAGAGCCGTTTGTGTTCATGCGGTGGTCAGCGAGCGACGGGGTTCGCGAGCGGTATAACCCCGTGCACCTGCTGGGGTCGTGCCCGGGATTCGGGTTCGAGGTGCCGGCGGGAAAGAAATATGGATTGACGATCGCACTGGGATCGTACCTTGAAGGCGCGCAGACGAATGGGCTCGACGGGAAGTATTTATACGCGCGCTACTACAAGGGCCTGAGCGATGTGCTGAAGACGGCGCTGGACGGCGCCGACGAAATGGTGACGCGGGCCGAGGCGCTGGACGCAAAGCTGGACGCGGCGAAGCTTTCGGACGATCAGCGATTCATCATCGCGCACGCGACGCACAGCTACTACGGGAGCACACAACTGCTGGACGTGGACGGGCAGCCGCTGTGGGTGGTGAACGAGGGCGAGTACTGCATGATGAACACGCTCGACCTCGCGGTGGATCATGTGTTCTGGGAGCTTGAGCATAATCCGTGGCTGGTGCGGAATTTGCTGGACACGTTTGTGCGGCGATACAGCTACACAGACGAAGTGAAGGTTTACAGAACTGAAATCAAGATGGCGGCGCAGCTGGGACAGGCCGATCCGTCGCAGGCTCCGCCGGCTCCGGACGAGGCGCAACTGACGCGGCCGTACGACACGAAGCCGGGCGGGTTGAGCTTTTGCCACGATATGGGCGCGCACAATAATTTTTCGCCCAAGGGGCGGAGCAGCTACGAACTGGCGAATCTGACCGGATGCTTTAGCTATATGACGCAGGAGCAACTGTGCAACTGGATCCTGGTGGCCGCCTGCTACGTGGCGAAGACACGCGACGTGGAGTGGCTCAAGCGGAATAAGACGGTTGTGGAGGCGTGCCTCGCGAGCATGATCAACCGTGGTGGGGACGTGGGGTTTGCGCAGTACGACAGCACACGGACCGCGGGCGGGCAGGAAATCACAACGTATGACTCGCTGGACCACTCGCTGGCGCAGACGCGGAATAACGTGTACATCGCGGTGAAGAGCTGGGCAAGCTATCGGGCGCTGGCATTGCTGTTCCGCGAGCTGGGCGCGGCGGCGGACGA
>CAZVYV010000505.1:0-2635 GCA_964630985.1 uncultured Occallatibacter sp. | reverse complement strand
AGCTGAAGGACGACGCCAGATGTGAGTCGGGAGTAATCGCAGGCCTAGCTGGAGGTTGGACACCAACGCAAGTTGGGAGGTTGGCAGCCAGTCGGCAGGAAGTGCGTAGCAACCGGTGAGAGCCGGGTGCTTGCCACCGGTCGAGCCAGGCGAGAAAACGCCGATCCGAGCCGGGGAAGTCGGCCAACGGTCGAGCCGAGGAGCGGGCGAGTAGGCGCAAGCTGAAAGCAGCGCGTCGGCGCAGCCAGAGGAAGGAGCGGCAGCGAAAGCTGCAGGTTCGCCGCTGGGGTAGCCGGGGGACGCGACAGCCGGTTGTACTACCTGATCATCAAGATTGAGACGCCAGAGACTTCGGTCTCTGGCGTTTTCAATTTGTGGGCATTTTTTCGGGGATGCTATGTATCGCGGCACGAGCGCGGGACCCATCCACAGGACGGGGCGCGCCGCAGACTTAGCCTTATGTCAGGGCATGGCTTTAGCCGTGCCGCGCAGGTCGCAGAATGAGCGAGGGCTTTAACCACTGAGAGATGTTTCAGGCGTACTTGATCCAGAGCCGGGACGTTTACCGGGATCTCTTCAGCCTCTCACAAGCGGCAACCCTGCATGCTCCGCGATCAATCGCGCGACTCTCTTGGGCCGGTAGAAGCTGTACGAGGTGAAGGTCACGGTGCTGGTGTCAGAACCGAGAATCGTGAACTTCTGCGTGTGCTCGATCCGCTTGTAGTGCACGGCCTCGATCCCATTCCAAGGCATAAACACTTCTTTGCTGTTGGTTGCGTTGGCGATCCTGAAGTGCGCACCCCGCGAGTCGAGGAGAACGGAGCAGCTCGCCATGAGATGGCCCTGTCGCCACAGGAACACCAGCGTCATCGCCATCAGCCACGCGCCGAGCCCCCACAGCGCGCCGGCGGCGAATCTGTCCAGGTTAAGCGTGCCCAGCGGGAAGAAGTAAGTGAGGGCGACGATTGCCATGCACACGGAAATTCCGAGTGCGGCAGCGCTGCCCAGAAAGGTGAGGAAGATTAAAACGCGATTGTTGCGCAGCAGCGTTGGCTGCTCGCCTGTCAAATCAATGGGTCGCCTGACCCCCGCCGAAGGCGACAGAAACTGACCTTGCACTTCGATCACACAAGCCTCCTCCACGATCACGTCCAATTTTCCTGCGGGGAAGCAGGCTTGCTGATGGACCCTCGTGGTGCGCGCCGCCGCAACAAGTAACAGGCGCAACGCACCTGTGGCGCGCGGCCTTCGTGCCCATCCGGCCTGCAAACAGGGAAGCGCCAGATAGGCTCACCGGCGAGGGAGGCCGGCGGCAGGTACTGACAATACACGAACTTTTTATCAATTGACAAGTATTTGAAACATAAATTTCGCTGGCTTTTCGCCTCGAATTTTTGCGCCCTGCACTACACTGGCTCAGGGTGAATATGAAGCTCGGCCTCGGACTTTACCGGCACATGCTGAACGGCGAATATTACGAGTTCGCCGTACAGGCCGGATGCACCCACGTCATCGTCCACCTCGTCGACTATTTCCGGCAGGGAAGCGCAAATCCCAAGAACAATCAGCCCACTGGCGGCAAAGATCAGCCGTGGGGCGTGGCCGGCGACCCCAATCGCTTATGGACGGCTGCGGAGCTGATCGAGCTTCGCAAGCAGGTCGAGGCCGCCGGGCTCAAGATTGAGGGCATTGAAAACTTCGACCCCGCCCACTGGTACGACATTCTTCTCGACGGACCCGAACGCGCCCAGCACATGCAAAACGTGTTCGCCATTCTGCGCTCTGTGGGCGAAGCCGGCATTCCGATCTTCGGCTACAACTTCTCCATCGCCGGAGTTGCCGGTCGCACCAGCGGGCCCTTTGCGCGCGGCGGAGCCGAATCTGTCGGGATGGACGGGCTTGTCGACACACCCATCCCCAACGGCCAAGTCTGGAACATGATCGTCGATCCGAACGCGCCTCCGGGCACGCTGCCCACGATTACTCACGACGAACTCTGGCGCCGCTTGCAGCGGTTCCTTGAAGAGGCGTTGCCGGTGGCAGAAAAAGCAGGTGTGCGCCTCGCCGCGCATCCTGACGATCCGCCCACCCCGACCATGCGCCGCCAGCCCCGACTCGTTTATCAGCAGGCCATGTATCAGCGGCTCATCGACATTTCCCCGAGCCCGTCAAACATGCTAGAGTTCTGCCTCGGCACGCTCGCCGAAATGACGGAAGGCGATATCTACCAGACGGTCGACCGTTACAGCAGCCAGCATCGCATCGCTTACGTCCACTTCCGCAATATCGCCGGCAAGGCTCCGCACTATCACGAGACCTTCATCGACGACGGCGAAATCGACATGCTGCGCATCCTCTATCTCCTCGACAAGAACGGATTCGACGGCGTTGTCATCCCCGACCACGCCCCGCAGATGACATGCTCCGCTCCATGGCACGCGGGTATGGCGCACACGCTGGGCTTTCTGCGCGCCGGACTCATGGCCATCCAGCGCGGCTTTAAACCTGAGCCGATTCCGCGTGACGCCAATTTATCGACTCTCGCCAATTTGCGCGCCTGACTGCTCGGTGATGAATCACTTCGAATTTGATTTGAAGGTGGAGCTGCCCCGATCAATGAGGATGGCATCGTGAG
>CAZVYV010000504.1:0-2653 GCA_964630985.1 uncultured Occallatibacter sp. | reverse complement strand
CGCAAGCGGATAGAAAGTCTGGCGCAGCGTGGCTATTGCCGTATCGATAGAGTTGGTGACAGCACGTTCGCGGTTTTCGTGAGGGCAGAATAGCATGGTACTTCGCCGTGGCACTTCCTGTTATTGGCACTGGTGCCCGGCATGTTCTATCGAGCATCCGTTGCCAGATGATGGATGGACGTTCAACGGCGACATGGATAAGCCGACGTTTACGCCTAGCTTCAAGCACACCTTCGTTGGCAGAGTTGCGCATGGCATCTATGAGCCAGATAAGGAATTCGATGACGCTGTCGTTATGACGAAGTTGGTGTGCCACTACATCATCACGGATGGTCGCATATTTTTCTGTCCTGACAGTTGGCACCGCAGGATTGACATCGTACCCATGTTGCCATTTCCTGACATCAACTTCGTAAAAGAAACGCAGGACTGATCTATGCTCTTATGGCCAGATGGGCATGCCCCGATCGACAGGAAGAATCCTCCAGGCTCGGATATCAGCGAGGACGATATTGAGTGAGGAAGAATAGCAATGCCGTGGCGAGAAGACTGGAAGCTTCAGATATTCCTGACAGTGGTTCCTGTTTTGAGCGGCCTTGCGGCCGGGTGGATCGCGTTCTCTCCGCCACCAGAGCATCCGATGGCGGTGCATAGCGCAGGTGGTTCGACCACGTTCACATGCGAAACGCCGCCCTGTCGGTTGACGCAAGCCGATGCCGACCGAGTTCCGGGTTACGGCCTCACAAGCCACGGGTCGACCAACCGCTACAGGTTTTGCGGAGATGGCAAGCCAGCGGTCGGAGATTATTGTCCGATCAACGGTGACACGGCGGGGATCAGCAAGGCACGGTGATCGGGTTTTGCTTCTATCCGCACGACAGCCAAGTGTTAGTGAGTTGGTGGAACAGCAGTGCGCTGGTTGAGCAGTGGATCGGCGCGTGGCGCCTGTCGTTTTCTGAAAGAGAATAGATGAAAGAGCACATCATCCCATCGATCGTCGCTTCCGTCGTGGCGTGCGGCGTAGCGGTCGGCGCCGTGCTACTGGTTCACAAGCCGGTTTCGGTCGTGACCTATGCCGGGTCGAAGCCCGTCACTGCTCGGAAAGCGCAACTCGTGGCCAAGACGGTTTGGCCCGAGATGGAGCAATCCGATATCGACAAGTTGACCGCAGCGGTGAAAGACTTGCCGGGTGAGCATCGCGTTACGATCTTCTGCATCGAGGATACGAAGTGCGGCGATCTCGCGCTGAACCTGGACAACGCATTCGAAACCGCGCATTGGGAAACCGATATCGTCGACTATCCGATGATCGGGCCGGGGATATCGTCATCGTCACAGCCGCTGGTCGACGCGCTGAACTCGTCCGGCCTTACCGTGAAGCTTGATGCCGCAGTGGTAACGCCTAACGGCCTAGCCATCGCGATCGGAACAAGGTAATCAAGGATCATCCGCTGATCCGAAAGATGGCGATAGGATCAAGCAGCGATACTGAGAGTCCTTGAGGAAAGAGGAGAATTATTCATGGATGACGACGTCGGGCACAAGATAGGCGCGCTGGTAAGTGATGTTCTTTCCACCATCGAGAGCCTGAAATCGCAAGTCGAAGCGCTTCAGGCCTTACAAACATCGCTTGCAACGCAGATCAAGGCCGGTTCAGACCGCGCCACTGCCTTAGAGGGCCGCGAAACTACCCTGGAGAACGCGGTGAAGGAGCTACAATCTCATCACGAAGATCACGGTGGTCCAGGTCTTCAATTCAGATTTTAAAAAAGGGGATAGATAATGGGGTTGGTCGGAAAATTCATTCTGCAAATTGGCGACGCCTACAACAGATCTGGCCAATTTGTTGAACAGATTTCCGACGATGTTATCCTGGTTGCGTTCGAAGCTGAACCTTCCGCGCTGACCCCGATCGCCGTAAAGTCGCTCGGCGGCGATATAAATGAACCTGGATCGGTCTATATCTTCAATACCGAACCTGAACTTGAAGAGTTCATTGAGTGGCTGGAATGTTGTGACGACATCGAAAATGGCAAACCGGTTGACGCATCGGTCAATTAGTTGGTATTGAATTCTCACATTGTTCACTCGACTGGCGGAATTGGTATACGCAGACTCTCGTCTAACACAGCGGATAGGCGTTGGCCTGATGCACGGTAAAAGGCGATAGTCGGTCAGGGAGTTACTCTGGCGGGCGCCACGGCTCGGGGAAACCCATTCTCGGTTCAAGTCCGAGGTCAGAAAGCGTGGACATAGCGAACGATAAGGCCTCGCCTCACAGCGGGGCCTTTTTCTTTGGAAGGACTTTGATGCCTCAGTCAGAGATCTTGAAGGTCGATTGAGTTGCCTACCAAATCGCCTGCGCAGAAGCGGCTTATGGAAGGTGTGGCTCATGATCCCGCTTTCGCCCGCAAGGTCGGAATCCCGCAGCGCGTCGGGAAAGAGTTTGTAGCGGCCGATGCCGGCGCCAAGATCGCGGCTGGTATCGTGTTTGTCGCGCCTGACGGCGATGTGCTGCTGCTGAAGCGGGCCGGTGAGCAAGGGAAGGACAACTTCGTCGGGCATTGGGCGCTGCCCGGAGGCGGAGGTGAGGCTGGGGAAACGCCGGAACAGACTGCGGACCGGGAAGCCAGCGAGGAACTTGGTGGTGCGG
>CAZVYV010000503.1:0-2663 GCA_964630985.1 uncultured Occallatibacter sp. | reverse complement strand
CGAAGATCTCCGTCTGGTACAGCGGCACTTCGATAGCGCCCGGCCCGATGTAATCCGCTGCTGCGTGAATGTCTGCAAAGGTTGCGTTCATAGCTTTCTCCACCCCCTCCATGGGGCCGTTGCTCGAGTGATCAGTGATCAGTGGTCAGTGATCAGTTAATGTCGATCAGCAGCCAAGGCAGTGGTCACAAGAGACTGACCACTGATCACTGACCACTGACAACTGCTCTTACGCAATCGCGCCGGCCCGCAGCAGCTGCGTCTTCACCGCGATGCGCTGTTCCAGACTCAGGCCCGACAACGCCGCATCCAGAGCGTGCACATCCACCGGCCCTTCGCCGATGCCGTGCTTGGCCAGCATCTCCGCCGTGGCCGCTGGCATGGTCCGGCGCAGAGGGTTCACAGGATTGGCCGCGGCCTTTACCTCAGCCAGCTCCCGCTCCGTCGCGGCCAGCTTCTCGGCCAGTTCGGTCTCGCGCCGGCTCTGCTCCACGGTGGCTGAAATCTTCTCCACCTCGCCCGACAGGACTCCCTGGCGTTCTTCCAGCCAGTTCAGCGTCCTCTCCAGCAGAGTGGTCGCAGCCTCCAGCCGCTCGGCAATGCTTTTCTCGTCGTTTTCCATGTCCTTCCTTTCCTGTTTCCGCGCCTTTCGCGCAAACATCTGCTTCGCTTACCCCTAAAAAAAGGCCCCGCCTCGCGGAGCCTCTTCATTGACCTGCTAACTCGCTTCCGTACTAACTCCGCCAACTCCGCAAACGCCGCTAACTCCGCTTCTCCCCCGCCATGCGAAAACTCGTCGCCCGGTACGCCGCCTTCTCGCGCAGCAGAATCGCCGCGCCGGTAAACGTCACGCGCGTCAGCTTCCACACCTCGGCCCTCATGTCTTCGACGCGCGCGTCGGCCAGCTCGTAGCTCATGCCCATCGCCTCCGGCGCGTGCGCCGCCATGGCCGACGCCACCTCGGGAAAGTCGCGCGCGTAGAGATAGCCGCGCACCACCAGCCGCTGCCCCACCACATCGGCCTCGGTCAGAAGGCCGATCTTGCGCCGCGCATCGTGCCCGTCCCAGCCGGGCCGGTAATCCACCGCCATGCCCACGAGCGAAGCCAGCGCCTTTTCCGCCGCCTCCTTCATCAGCATTACGCGATGCCCGCGCGCTCCTGCCGGCGCTTTGTCGCTAGCCTCGTTCACCACCGTCAACACGCCCTCGAACGGCACCCGGTTGGGATGCTTGTCCACATGAGGTATCTCCACCGCCATCGCTTCCAGTCGCATTTGCTCGCTCCACTCGCCAGGGTTCAGGATTCAGGTGTCAGGTTTCATCGATCAGATCTCGGCGATCAACTGACCCCTGACACCTGATCCCTGACACCTGCTTCCATCGGCGCCAGCCCCCGCATGGCCCGCACCTCGTTCACCGTCAGCACGCCCGCCTGCAGCAGCTGCACCTGCACCTGAAGCTCCGTCATCTCGTCGCGCGCGTTCAGCTCGTTGAACACAAACTCGAACTCGCGCCAGCCGATGCACTTCGAGAACAGGTCCCGCGTAAAGTGCTGCGCCAGCAGCAGCGCCAGCGGCGAGATGGCTCCGCGGAACGCTTCATCGGCCATTTCGGAGGCCGTCGATTGATTCACATCGGCCTCGAGGCCCAGCATCAGCGGCGGCAAACCGAAGGCATTCGCCACCATGCGAATCAAAAACTCCTGCCAGGCCAGGCGTAAATCCGCGTCTGTGCCCTGGGCGAAACGCAGCACCTCCGGCTTCTGCGCGGTCGAAATCAGCGGCACCCGTCCCGTGCCCTCGATCTCGTCCTGCCACCAGCGAATCAGCCGGTCGTGCTGCGCGGGCGTGGCCTCGTTCAGCCACAGCGCGTACTGCGCTACCGAGTTCGCCGCCAGTTTTCCCGCGAAGCGATGCGCGCTCAGGAACTCATTCACAGTTTCGAACGCCACTTCCAGCGGCCCCAGCCCGAAGGGCGTAAAGCTGCGCGGATTCATGCGGATGTACATCAGCTGGTTGTCCAGCAACTCCACCGCGCTCGACTCCAACTGCCCCGGCATGGCCTGCGCGTAACGCGGCAGATCCTCCTGCCCGTCCCATTTGGCATTGATGCGAATCGACGCGCCGTCCACCGGCCACAGCATCGCAGGCCGCTCCGGATCGCCAGTCGGCTCCATCTCGATGGCCCCGAAGCCGCCCGTCAGCGCGTCCTCAATGGCTTGCTCAAGTAAGGTCCGAAAGCTATCCATCGGATTCGGCTCTTCCAGCGTGCGCCGAAGCGCCCGCAGCTTGCGCGCCACAAAGCCTATGTCCCCGGCCTCGAAGCCGCGCCGCACCCGCACCTGCCAGTCCATGGCCGCGATGCGGTCCTTGATCACGTTGATCGCCCGTCTCACCACCGGCGTCTCTGCAAACCGCCGCAGATTCACCGGCGTGGGCTTGGGCAGATGCCGTCCCGGAAACTGCACCGGGCTCAGGATGGCGGGCAGAGCCTGCGTCTTGCGCTCTGCCTCGGCCGCGGCTGTTAACTCCGCGGTCCCAGCCCCTGCGCCGCGGCCGTCACGGCCGCCGCCGCGCGCCTGCCTCCACATCTCCCGCAACTGCTCCCCTACCTTCACGCGCACCTTCCTTGTTCCGATCCCAGACCCGAAACTTGTTCCGAAC
>CAZVYV010000502.1:0-2670 GCA_964630985.1 uncultured Occallatibacter sp. | reverse complement strand
TCGTACTGGACCGGAGTGCGCTGCATGAGTGTCATCGGGTAGCGCACGAAGTCTTGGTTCTTGGTGTAAACAAACATGCGGTCCACAGTGCCCGTGGTGCCCAGCGTGCCGCCCACACCCGTCCCGATGCACCACTTGAGCGGAAGTATCTCCAACTCACCCTGGCCCGTGCCGGTGAGCAGGTTATTCTCCTCCACGTAGCGCAGGATGGACATATTGCCCGCCGTGCTGATCTTGGCGGTGCTGATGTAACCGAACTGGTTTGGCGGGATGAGGATACGCTTAGGCGTGACAGCCCACGCCGATGCCGCCCACACACTCGTGAGGGCCGCGTTGATGTCGGCCAAAATCTCGTCCGGTGACTTGTTGACCCACTGACTGAACCCGCTGACTCCGTTGGGCAGGTTATTGACGTTGGTCATCAGTATGTTATTGAGCATACCCGAGGCGGTGCCCTGTGTTTGGGCATCGCCGTAGTAAACCATCTGGTCCACGTCCATCTGGTGCTTGGTCTGCACCACCTTGAACTTTTGCTCGTCCACCGGACGCCCGACCCGCGCCGCGGACTCCAACTCGAAGACCGTAAAGGCAATCTCTGTGGACCACGGGATGAGGGGGTAAGTCTTTTTGCTGATGTCAATACTGACGCCAGTAACCTGAGTTGAGGACCGGCCAGCCCAGGAAATGCCCTGACCCGCGCTGTTGCCCCCGCCCGCGCCCGCTGCCGCCCCAAAAGTGGTCAACGTGAACGAGCTAACGTCATCCGCAACGGTCACATCCTCGCGCAGGTCAATGTCACGCTGCCAGGATACTGCAACCAACGGTCCGTGGAACTTCTGGTCCAGCCGCTCCAACTCGCCCACTAGGAAGGCGCCAGTGCTATCTACGGTCTTGCCGTCGTGGGTGGTGAACCGGCCCCCGAGCGCCTTGCCCAACATATTGCCTTTGTTGTCGGCCTGGTATTGCCTGGAGTCAAACGTCAGCATGTCACGGACATAGTGCCGGCCAACATAGCGTTCGGTGGTTCGGCGAGACAGCGCATGCGGCCCGCCCAAGTCAAGATCAAACCTCATCTGTCACTCCCTCTTGAGCGGCGCTGAATGTGTTTTAGACGTTGTACGCGATCTCACCGGCTGGCGGTGAGTTGGCGTCCGGTGGCCCTTGGAACGTGGTCTTGAGGCTGCCGATGGCCATGGTAGAGCCGCCCGTGGCAGCACTCTCGAATCCGCCCTGGATATGAGCACCCGACGAAGCCGCAACCCATACAAAGACGGGGTCACCTTTGCCCGGCGTCCCCACTATGGGGACAATGATGTAGCCGGAGCGCAACACGTCCCAAACCCCAAACTGCGCAGAAACCGGCGTGGCGGTGCCGAACCCGATGGCACCACTGAAGTTGGCGGCAGTGCCCTGCTGAAACGGCCACGGACGCACCAAAATGCCATAAATGTCGGTGAGGGCCGTATCACCGGCCTGCACGAGGCGCAGCAACTTGCTGGTCGCGTCGATCACGCACGCCAGACCAATGGCCGGGGGTACTGTGCCGGAGATAGGCGCCGGCTCGATGCTAGCGGGGTGGTAGCGGTTGACCGTGCCGATGTTGCCCGCGGTCATGCGGAACTGGAAGGCCATGGGGTCCAACGCGTCACAGACATTGTGACGTCCAACAAATCGGCCCGGTTTGATAATGGCCGGTGCCGCAAGCCCGCTGCGGAGCAGGCGCCTTAGTGTGCTGATCATACTCAGTCTCCTGTTCAGCGGGATTATTCTGGTTAATTTAACGTGAAGCCACCTTACGGTCACCCTTCGAGTAAGCAGCGGCGTTGGCCGCGTTGAGCTCGGCCAGGCTCTTGTAGCCCCCGACCACAGTGGTGTTGCCCGTCGTAGTGCGATCGGTCGTGCCGCCCCCGCGAGCGTTGGCGGCGCGCTTCATGGCAACCACGCTGCGAAACACGTTGCGCACGTCACGACAGGTGGCCTTCTGGGTGTCAAGCACCCGGCCACCTGTGACCGCGGTCAGCATCTCACGTGTCTCCATCTGAGCCGCGGCGTGGTCCAGCGCACGGCGCCGCAGATCACAGATGCTCTTAAACGTCACCCCCGGCCGCGCGGACCGGTCTAGGGTCGGCAGGGAAATGCCCGGCGCCAGAACCTCTGCGCCCGCCACTGCCTCATGGAAGGAGTCCACCAGATACGCGCTGTCCTTCGCCCCCTTGGCATCGTTCAACGCCGTGCCGGGGGGTGCCTCTTCCTCCAACTCACCCTCGATTTTCTTCTCGCCTTCCTCATCGTGTGCCCCGCCCTTCATGAAGGCGTCCACGCCCTTGCGCCACTCATCGAGGCCCTTCCAGCGGCTGTCGTGCTCCTGGCCGAACTTCTTGAACCAGGGCGGGGCCTCATCCATAGAATCCTCCGGGTCTTCGCGATGGGGAGGTGGTTCTTCCTCTTTCTTGCTGCCGCCACCCTCAAGGTGAAGGTGTATCTCGTGGCTGCCGCCCTCGGTGTTGACGGCACCCTCCTCATCCCGCACCACAATGGACGCAGCGCTGAGTGCCTGCTCAAATGCTTTATCATCGCGCGCCTTGAATGATTTAGCCAAAGCGTCCAAAATCTTACTCATCTCCGTGCCTCGCTCTCTGGTCTGCTTCCTGATTCTGGCTTCTGCATCAA
>CAZVYV010000501.1:0-2674 GCA_964630985.1 uncultured Occallatibacter sp. | reverse complement strand
TCGGGCGTCAATTGCTTGAAGCCGAGCGAGACGCGCTGCTTTTCCTTGTCGAACTTGAGGACCTTGACCTGAATCTCGTCGCCGACGTTGACCAGATCGCGGGGGTGCGTGAGGCGTCCCCAGCTCATGTCGGTGATATGGAGAAGACCGTCGATGCCGCCGAGGTCTACGAACGCGCCGTAGTCGGTGAGGTTCTTGACGGTGCCGGTGAGGATCGCGTCTTCAGCGAGGTGCTCCATGGTGGCCGAGCGCTTGGAATTCTGCTCTTCTTCCAGGATCTCCTTGCGGCTGACCACAACGTTGCCGCGCTTCTTGTTGAGCTTGATCACGCGGACTTCAATTTGCTGGCCGAGGTAGGTATCGAGATTGCGCACGGGGCGAATCTCAAGCTGCGAACCGGGCAGAAAAGCCTTCATGCCGATATCGACGGTGAGCCCGCCCTTGACGCGGCTCACGACAGTGCCGGTGACGGGCGTCTTGTCGTTGGCGGCTTTCTCGATCGTGTCCCACACGCGGAAACGCTGGGCCTTCTCGAAGCTAACGAGGTAGCCGCCTTCTGGCTCTTCGCGCTCGATAACAACGTCAATGATGTCGCCGGGCTGGAACCTGACGGCGCCGGTGTGGTCGACAACCTGGTCGAGAGGTATGAGGCCCTCAGACTTAAGGCCGACATCGATGACCAGATATTTTTCTGTCTGCTTTTCGACCTTGCCGGAGACGACCTTGTCTCCATAGGCTTCGACGGCGGCGGCTTCAGCGGCCTGCTCGCGCTCGAATGCGGCCAGGGCCTCGGAAAAGTCGTCGGGCGGCTCAGTGTGCGAAGCGGAGTGAGTCCTGACGGCTGGGGCCGGTGCTGGTTCGGCGGGCGAGGATGACGGGACTGCAGGAGGCGCATCGGCTGCGGCGGACGGCTCGGGAGTGGCAGCAATCGCCTCAGGCTCGGCTGCCGCGGGAGTCTCTGAAGGCGCGGGCTGGTCGAGTGTTGTGTCCTGAGCGACAGGCTCGGTTAGGGCATCGGCGTCCAGCGGGGATGTTTCAACAACGGAAGTGTTCTCGGGATTGGACGTGGATTCGTACAACGGCTGCTGAAGCTCCGTCGCAGGGTCTAGCGTTGGGGTTTCCAATTCGGTGTTCAGGGTTATGCCTTCGGTTTCGGGATTGAGGACGTTTGCCATTACAGCCTGCTCCGGGACTGCGTGCTCCAGCAAAGGATTGCTCCAGCCGCTGGGTGGCTCCCACGCCGCAATTCCGCGTTCCGGTCGCCTTCGGTGCCTTGACTTGCCCTCGCGCCAAGTGACGCGCCGGTTCTGTCTTCCACAGGAAAGGCCGTCCCCAAGTTGTTGCACTGGGGTAAAACACGGCGGGTTTCCTTGGGAAACGCCGGCAGGCAACGGCTTGCTGGGAGGGCGGCCGCAACTCACTGCTGGAATCCGCGCAGGAAGCTACGCCTTAAGTGTAGCAACCTCTGCAATCGAGCGTCAATCGAGTTGGTCAAAGCAAACGGGTTAGGAGCGGCGCGGCGCGCTACCGTGGAGGCGGGTTTGCGCGGGTAGTAGCCTGGCTACGACCGAAGCGTCGCGGAAATCGCCGCGAAAAACCGAACGCAGAGGGCCTTCTATACTGAATCGGACAGACTGGACACGGATGGATCATCTCTGGACTCCATGGCGTTATGCCTACATCACCTCGTCGGAGAGCGGGGTGCGGCGTGGCGTTCCCGCGGCTCTAGACGCGTGGCCCGGCGACCTGGATTGCGTGTTTTGCAATCTGATGGCGTCGATTGACTACGCCATTGCGAACGGAATGGATCGCGACAAGGCGGAAGCCACCGGCGGGCTGATTATGCGCGCGAAAAGCTGCTTCATTTGCCTGAACGCCTATCCGTATACATCGGGACATGTGATGGTGATGCCCTATGCGCACCTGGATCGGCTGGCGTTGCTGCCAATGGAGACCGCACATGAGCTCATGGATCTGGCGCAGCGGACCGAACGCGTTCTCGACCGCGTTTACTCGCCGCACGGCTTCAACTTCGGCATGAATATCGGCAAGGCGGCAGGTGCGGGTGTGGCCGGACATCTGCATCTGCATGCCATGCCGCGCTGGATTGGCGATACCAACTTCATCACCACGGTGGGAGAGACTCGTGTTCTGCCGGAGGATCTGGGGACGACCTGGAAGCGGTTACGGAAGGCGTTTGCAGAAGTGCAGTGACCGACGTGCGGCACCTGTTCACTTTTCACATCGCATCTGTATGATGAGTTGGCCGGGAAGATGGCAGCGAGGGACCAATGAGGAAATTGCTTTCAATTTGCGCTGGATTGGCGATGACGTTGAGCGCCGCGACCGCGATGGCCGCGGATGTGACGGGCTCGTGGTCGGGAGCGGCGACAACCCCCGACGGAACGAGCATGCAGATCACCTTCACCTTTAAGCAGGACGGCGCCACCCTGACGGGGACGGTGCAGGTGGCAGGCAACGATCCCATTGCCATCTCGAACGGCAAAGTGGATGGCGACAAGTTCACCTTCGACGATTCGTTCAACGGCATGACGATTCACCACGACTGTACGGTCGTCGGCGACACGATCAAAATGACGACGAAGACCGATTCGGGAGATTTCCCCGGCATGGAATTGACGTTGACGCGGGCGAAGGATGCGCCGGCAGCGCC
>CAZVYV010000500.1:0-2675 GCA_964630985.1 uncultured Occallatibacter sp. | reverse complement strand
TTTGCGATGATGCCTGTCTGGGCATAGGCGCTTGGCGGAACAGCAATGGGCGCTGGCGGCTGTGGCAGCGAACGGGCGAGCGGTGATCTCGACCGAACCATCTCATCAAGAACTCTAGCCTGCCTTGCAGTAGAGGCATCGCCGATTTTCTTGGCGATTGCGCCCGCGATTGGCACTGCGCCAAGCCCGGCAGGACCATGAAGCAGGTGAGAACCAATTTCGAGACCAAGCCCAGCACTGACGATGCCTGTAGGCGCGAGTTTCCCGAGCAGGCGTGCGACGTTGCCCGTGAACGTGCCACGGACGACACGCTCCATCTGGGCAAGTTCGTCTTTTGAGAAACCGCGTTGAGCACGTTTGTTTGTGAGAATGGCCCTGATATTCTGCCGCGTTGCATTATCTATGTTACCGCCGGAACCAGTAGATGCTGCCCGTAAATCAGCATTGTTAAGCCTGAAATTGACATCCTCAGCACGCTTCATGGCAGCCCAATTGCCACGAGCGTTTTCTATTTCTTGCGATACGTCTCCAGCATAATGCGGATTTATTGCTACATGACGCGGATCAAGCGTCGCCATGTAATTGTCTATCGCAGCGATAGCGCGACGTGATGCTTCACGTTCTGCGCCTTCCAATGGATTCGCACCAGCACGATTTAGTGCTTTTCTAACGCTATCTATATCGTCAATAGTGGCGTTGCGCCCCAATGGACGCCTCAATTCGTCAATTGCTGCCCAGGTCTTAGGGATATTTCTTTCTCGGAAACCGTCATTGCCAAGATCGGAAAACATATCATCGGCAAGCCTGGATACGGGCTGACGCTTGATTTCAACGCCATAACCACGGGCATTCAGATAGCCCTGCGTCGCGGCAGCGTGTAGTTCATCAACCGTAGGGATATTTGGTTTTGGGCGGAAAGCGTTCTGCAATCCCGCCGCTGCGCCCTGACCAGCCATAGCTCCAGCAACGCGCGCCACGGGTTCTAGCGGAGTTCCCTTGGTTACCTGTCCAGCCGTTTCAGACGCTAAGGCTGGCGCCAGCACGCGGGTTACGGCCTTCGTTGCCAGTCCTTCTGGCCCACCAATCAGGTTAGGGACAAATTCACCTATCGTCTGCGCATATTCGCCAGCAGTGGTTTTTGGCTTGTAAAGTGGACCAGTAACCGATTCCACGCCACGGGTAAGCGCACCAGATGTCAACGCATCAGAAGATGGTTGTGGTGTGATACCAAATTTGGACTCTGCCCAATCAATACCTTTGTTTAGCACATTAGCCGCGTCGCCGGGAAGACCAGCAAGTCCTATGGCGCCTTTGGCTAAGCCTATGCCGGCCGACTTTGCTACGTCGCCTAACGTGTTCGTATCGGATGGCACGGCATTCAGAAACTCGGAATCACTCAGCGTTCCGTTGCTTGGAGTTGCCGCCCCTAGAAACTCATCGTCAGATAATTCAGCCATTCAATCAATTCACTGGCTGCCACCCAGAACCAGTCCATGTGGCTTTCTTGCCCTGTGGATTAGTATACACCTTTCCGACTTCGCGGTCAGCAGGTGCTGGAATTCCAGTTGCTACTGGTGGCGCTGATTGGGCAGGCGCTTCACCCTTCAGTTTAGCCAAGCGCTCACGAGTGGCCGGCTGCAGGAAATCATATGGCGCGTGATTCGTCCGCATACCTTCATTGTACTGTCCAGCAAGCGATGCTAGGCGACCCTCAATAAGGTCTACAGCGGAACGAAGCTTTTCCTTGGTGACGCTTGCAGGATTATCCATACCCAGACGGCGGCGCCATTCTTCACGATCCGCCAATGCGCCATTAGTGCCAGCGAATGCCTTAGCACCCTCAGCAGCAACGGCTTCCGTCACAAGATCCATTTGTCCAAGTAGATTTTGTGTTTGCTCTGATGTGTAGCCGTGTTCGCCAAGCCAATTCTTAACCGCATTGAGCGTAGTAAAGCGTCCATTGCCCAACTTATCAGCCAAATCATACAACTGTGACGCATGCTGCGCCCATGTATTCATGGACGCGATATTCTGACCGCCGCCGCCCTGTGTGCCAACCGCGAAGAAATTGGCAGTGCGCTGCCTACGCTGGAATGCCGTAGCATCGGCGGAAGGATCGTACTCGTGGACCTTATCCATGATGTACTTGTTGTATGGCGTATTGCGACCCATTGGTAGGAACGCTTGACGACCCTCAGAAATAGCACGCACCGTTTCGGCATCGGCTGGCTTCATGTCTTCCAGAACCTCTGGATGCGTCCATGATGGATTGATTGCGCTGCTTCTGTCGCTAACGAATTCAGCGTTAGGTGGCAAGCCAACGTCTTCTGCTGGCTTGTCAGTTGTGGATGCAGTTATTGGTGGCTTGGTTGCAGGAGATGGCACTACTGGTGCCTGCGTTGGTGCAGGTGGCGGTGCGGCAGATTGTCCTATCTGTTGGCGTCCAATCGGCACAAATTGTCCAGACTTTGGATCGTAAACGCCGTATGTCTTTACGCCATATTGGTCTTCGCCGATGACATGCGGGGTCGCTGTTTTTAGCGCCTGTTCATCCATTACCTTTTTGGCTTCTTGAGATAGTTTCTTAACCTTCAAGTCAATCTCAGACTGCTTTAGTTTCTCAGCCTTTTCCTGCTGTGTAGCATTAGTGTATGACTGTAGACCAGCTTTTACAC
>CAZVYV010000499.1:0-2688 GCA_964630985.1 uncultured Occallatibacter sp. | reverse complement strand
CCTCTGTCGCGCAAGAATAGCGGATCACTGTCATCTGAACACTGATCGCTGCCCTTTTACGCTTGCCCTTTCCGCTGTCGATTGTCCTTGGGGGGAATGCCGCTTCACAACTCTAACCACGCGCAATCCCAGCAGGCAAGCTTTTTCTTTGCCTGGCGAGGCTCGCGTTGAATCTTTCGGCGAATGCAATGACCTTACAGCTTACCGACGATTCTGCTCGCGACAAAGTTTTACTTTCGGCGCGACACCCTTTCGGTTGCGCTTCATCGAAAAGCATTTCAATTGCCGCTCACCGCCCGGTGCCGATCCGTCTACTACAATCCAACCAACAGCCGCCGTTCGCCGATCCACCGGCTGCCTCACATTCTCCGGAGTCCCCATGCGCCCCCTCGCTCTGGTAGCCGGCTTTCTGTCGCTCTCGATCGTGCTCTTCGATGCCTTCCAGACCATCATCCTTCCCCGCCGCGCCACCGGCCGCTTCCGCCTCACGCGCATCTTCTACATCGCCACCTGGATCCCATGGGGCTTCTTCGCTCGCCACTTTCACCATCCCCGCCGCCGCGAAGTCCTTCTCGGCTACTACGGTCCTCTCTCGCTCATTCTTTTGCTCGTCGTCTGGGCCGCCGTCATTCTCCTCGGCTTCGCCCTCATTTACTTCGCCATCGGCAGTCCCTTCAACGACCCCTCGCAGCCCTCCAACTTCTTCACCGACATCTACGTCAGTGGAACCACCGTCTTCACTCTTGGTCTCGGCGACGTCACGCCGCACCGGCCCATCGCGCGCGCCCTCCTCGTTCTCGAAAGCGGCACAGGCTTCGGTTTCCTCGCCATGGTCATGGGATATTTCCCCGTCCTCTACGCTGCCTTCTCGCGCCGCGAAGTCTCCATCGCTCTCCTCGACGCCCGGGCCGGCTCACCACCCTCGGCCGCCGAACTCATGCGCCGCCACGCCTACAATGGCGGCGCGCAATCGCTCACCATTCTCCTTGCCGAATGGGAACGCTGGTCCGCCGAGCTGCTCGAGAGCCACATCTCTTATCCGCTTCTCTGCTACTACCGCTCCCAGCACAACAATCAAAGCTGGCTCAGCTCCCTCACCGCCATCCTCGACACCTCTTCGCTCCTGATCGCCGGCATTCGCGGCAACGAGGCCCGCCAGGCGCAGCTCACCTTTGCCATGGCTCGCCACGCGCTCGTCGATCTCGCCCAGATCTTCAATCGCCGACCCATCCCCAACGCGCCCGACCGTCTGCCGCCGGCCCGCTGCCACGAGCTTTACGACATGCTCACCGCCGCCGGCATCGAGCTCTGCTACGACGATTCCTCGCGCGAGCGCCTTCGCCAGATGCGCGCCCTCTACGAGCCGCACGCCGAAGCTCTCAGCCGTTTTCTCCTCATGCCTCTGCCGCCGTGGTTCGCCGATCAGCCGCACAAGGACAATTGGCAAACCGTCGCTCGCCTCCGCGCTCAAACTGAAGCGAATGTCTCAACGGTTTCGCCCACCACTTCCGCCGATCCAATCGTCGCCGCTTCGGCTGGCCACGACCATCCCCACGATTTCTAAAACGCCGTGAGGGGCTTTGTCTGTCCTCTGAAGTGTCATCCTGAGCGAAGCGGGCCGCGCCTCTCACGCGGCCCGCGAAGTCGAAGGACCCGCATTTTGGATATTTGCGAGGAGTGCGATGGCTCGTAGACCAACGGCCCGCCCCGGAGTGACATGTGGGTTTCTTTTCCCGCGAATTCTTAGCCCCGCGCCGGCAGATCGCACTGCTTCGTGAGGTTTGCCTTCAGGCGCAGCTCTGTTCCGGGTATGTTGCCCGCAAGCTTCACCTTGTCTCCCTCGACGACTCCCGACAGATCCAGATCGAATTCATTGCGGCCCATCGTGTTCATGAGTCCAGGCGCAATCTGCTTCGCGTGGAGCTGAACGGTCACGGCATTTCCTTGCCGTTCGTATGTGCCCGTAAACATCATGGCGCTGTCGCCGCCCAATACGTGGCCTCCGATATAGACCACAACGCCCGTACCCCAACCTTGCACGCCGACAAACTGAACCGTATAGAAACCTTCCATACTGAGCCTCAGCTTTCCATTGCGAAATCGCGAGTGAACTCTTAAGGGGATTTGCCTTGTGTGTGCAGGAACTTGCCCTGCGTGTGAATGATGAAACCAGCCCCTCGTCCTGAACGATGAGACCTTGCATCGGATATGAATCGCGCGGGAATGAGCGAGACCGGCCTCACCGCACCCAGACCGTGAGCCGGCCGCTCTTGCAGCCTACTATATCGCCTCACGCCTCTGGATAAATCTACGGCCTTTCAGCCCCGGCTTCCGGCTGCCGAGCGGTTCTGCAACCGCCCCAGAATCACTGCACCTTCGTCAGCTGATTGCAGGCCTGCTGGTCGCCGCCGCTGCAACCCTTTTGCAACAATAACGTCCCCTTTGCCGAATCCTGAGCAACCCCGACGCCTTTTGCGTAGAGCTCTCCCAAATCGCCGCAACCCTCGGCGCTCCCACCGTCGCACGCCTTTTGAAAAAGACCGGCTGCCTGCGCATAGTCCAGCGCAACGCCTTTGCCTGCATCGTAGTCTGCTCCAAGGTTCAAGCAGCCCTGCGGGCTCCCGCTGTCACAGGCCCTCTGATAAAAGGAAGCCGCCCTCGACTCGTCGCGGCGAACGCCATGGCCAG
>CAZVYV010000498.1:0-2690 GCA_964630985.1 uncultured Occallatibacter sp. | reverse complement strand
TAGACGAAAACTTGGCTTCACCCATAGGGTTAGTCCGGGGTTCTTCCTTGGGTTCCATAGGGCTTGGCTTGGAAGTTCCCATGGTAGCATCCTTAGGGCCTGTCGCTTGGTTTTCTTTGGAATCTTCGGGGTGCATGCTGTCGTACTTCTTACCGACCATGCTACTGCCGAATTTCTTCTTACCGTCTTTTGATTGATACATGATGTCTCCTCGGCAATGGCCGCTTACAGAATCTCTTCGAGGCGCTTGATCACGGCCTCTTTCGTCTTCTCCACAAAAGTTTTACACTCGCCCGGTGATGCCGGGTACCAGCCTGCACGAGCACCTAGGGATTTCTCGGGAGCTTCATAGCAGCAATCGAGCTTGTACCCGTTCTCGACACAACAGATCGTAACGTGACACACATCTTGCTTCTTTTCTTCAGCCACAACTACTCCTTTTGCGCTGCAGTTGCAGCTTTCTGTGCTTGTTCCTCAGCTTCTTCCTTGGCTATTTGAGCATCGTGAGCGTCTTGCATGACTTGCCAGCGTGATTTAGTCTGTGGCATCTCGATAAAATTGAATGCGGGCTTCGGTGGGGCTGGTTTTTGATAGGCCACTACCTCGGCTCCCAATTTCGAGCTGTGAGCCATCACCGTGTTCTCATAAATGATGATTTTCGAGTTCAAACGAGAGATTTCTTCACGCTGAGCTGCAATTTGCACGTCTCGGTCATGCAAAACTCTGTCTTGGTCATTGCGCAAACGCAAAATCTCACCTTCGAGGTGGTCGGCATACCTACTTCCGAATAATTCTCGAAAAAATTGACGTATGATGGCTCCCCACGTCTCTTCATATTCGATTTCCACGCTGAGTCTCCTTAGTATACACCTTTTCCTAGCCAAACGGGTTGCTCGGCCTGAACAAAGGGTGCGTTTTCGTTTTTTCTGTTCAGCATCTTCATTTTGTAGAAATAAGCGCTCAAAGGATCTAGCGTTTTCGCGTGCTCTTCGATGGTTAGTACATCAGGCTTCTTACGGTTACCCAACATTGCAAACAAGCCGTAAGAAAATGCGTCATACGCATCGTCTCCGCGAGTGTTTACCTTCAAAACATCGTCGGGCATGTCTGGATTTATCATCAAAGACGGGATAGCGTTGATAATGTCCTTGCATCCACTAAGAATTACCAACTCTCCGTTGGACAGGAGGTTGTACATCAAGGATGCCCTGCCCACTCGGTCTTGCGTAGCTCGTGTTACTGGAGGCAGACCATAGGTACGCAATTCTCTTGAGTATTCATCAGCGGGGGTGTGTGCGGATACCTGCTTAGAGAATTTCTCGTGAGAAAACGCAATTATTCTGGGTACACATCTTTCTCCTGTAGGCAATTTACACATACTGTTGAACAGAGATGCCCATTCCTTGTGTGTCTTGCCGCCCTGTGTGACTTGTTCTTTGAAACACACCGTTTTCAAACGGTAATCATTGCCTACGGTCCTCACTAGTGCTTTAGTAAACAAGTACGCGGCATTAGCATGGGACATTCCCCAGTCCTGCCCCGCAACTACTGACTGCCACGGTTGCCAAATGATGGCTTCAGGGTCTTCCCTGAGATCAACCACATGCTCATAAGGATCGAAGTTCGAAAAGTATTGGCCCTCGGTCGCGCCATCAAGTCCCAAGAGCTTCTTATCTCTTTGGGCTTTGGGCAAGCTGTTCATGCGTGCAATGAATCCCGGGTCTCTCTTTAGGAATTCTGGGTTATCCATTGCTGTTGAGCGCTGATAGGCGTAAAGTGCCGGGTCGTAAATGTTGTACGGTTCCCCTGTCTCCATCACCCACCATGCTCCGTTCATATCTTTACGCGCGCCCTCGGGGTGTTCAAAGGGTTCCTTCTGCACGAACACAGTTCTGTAGTATTCGTAGTAAGGTCCTAGAGGATTGGTTGCGCCGATTATGACAGGTATTGGTAGATGCCCATGAATATTTGGTTTGCAGGCTGCGTTCACAATATTACGTGAATACAACATACCCCAAGCTTCTGAAGAAAATTGACCGCATTCATCTACGAGGATACCAACGTAAGCCGAACCTAAGTACTGTTCGATGTCTCGCATTTTATTGTTGGCGCAGTGTCCAAAAACTACGCGAGATCCATTGGTAAATTCCGCAACGTGGCGTGTCTGGTCGTACTTGTAAATTTCAGGTGGGCAAAAAGTTAGAAAATCCTTAATGGCCCCACTTTCAAGCTCCTTGAATGTGCGCCTCAAAACAAGTATATCGCAGCATTCCCAAGCTAGGCAGTAGTTCATGATCAAGTACATCAACCATCCTGTGGTCTTACCGCTACGAAACCCACCCACGCTGAGACATTGCGGGGCCACGGGCATCAAGTAAGGCACACCGTCGCGCGTACGCATCTGTAGCAGTTCAGTCTGTTTCGGCTGGAGCTTGAACACCTTATCAAAATCAATCAGACCATTTTTGTCTAGATAAGCTGGGCGCTCTTTCTCCTCTACGATTTTTTTTCGCGGCATTCTGAGTCCTTACTTTGGGTCTTCCGAAAACTCACCTTCCAAAAATGCTGGCTTCAATTCAGGTTTTGGTGCATCAACCACGACTTCCTTGTGCATCATGTCCACAGGCGGTGTAATCACCACAAACTTGACGCCTTGGGACTTCATTGCATCCAGTTCTTCATCGCTCTTG
>CAZVYV010000497.1:0-2696 GCA_964630985.1 uncultured Occallatibacter sp. | reverse complement strand
TTCGACTCCGTTTGCCGCAAGAAGCGCGGCAAACTCCGCTCAGGATGACCAGCTCTGGTGTGTAGCTATTTAGGAGACACTTCATTAGCGACGGCCCATGGACCACCCCAGAGGCCAACGGCGATGAAGAGACTCGACCACTCGTCGGGACTCCGCGGGGCGCCGGGGATTCCGTAAAGGCCCAGCACCCGCGGAAGGTGCAGCGTAATCACCCAGACGGCGAACATCGTCCCAATCGCAATCCAGCTCCAGCGCTCTAGAATTCCGAGGCCGATTCCGATGCCGCCGGCGATGAAGACTACGCCGAACAATGCGACCCAGGGCTCATGCAAAGGGATCCAGCCGGGAATGAGCGAGCCGATGAACTTGATGCCGATAAAGTGATCCACGCCGAAGACGATCATGGCGATGGCAACGACGGCGCGACAGGCGATGGAGAAACTTTTCGGCGTGGCTGCCGGACCAGGCAGCAGAAGCGCGATGCAGGCGAGCGAGAGCGGCTCAAAGACTACGGTGCGAAGGCCCATGTCGCCGGGCGATGCGATGTATTTCGGGAGGATGTGGACGAGTGTCCAGAAGATGTAGGTGGCGCCGAGCGTGTAAGCGAACGCGCGCAGCCAACGTTCGGTGAGGAGGCCAACGGCGGATGCAACCCACAGAATGCCAAAGAGAATGACGAGCCACGGAATCGCCGGCAAGAAAGGAAGGACGGGCATGGATTGGGAGTTCGCTCCGAGCGACTGATATGAACCGCGGGCGCACAGAATGTTTTCGACGCCAAGGGCGGCGATGGCAAGCGAGAAGATCCAACGGCCGGTGCGGAGCAAGGAATTCATCATATGCTCAAGGATGCTCATGGATTGACGGACGAGCGCCAGAAAAGGCACGCAATGCGAGGCGGTTTTCTGGCAGTGTTTTGGAAAATTGGGGGATGTTTCCTAAACCAAACCTATGCTACACCGCGACGGTGAAGCTCTCTTCGGTGCGGGTCACGGAGCGGTAGAGCGTGTCGCGCTCGAAGGGGACGCGGCCGGCTTCAGTGATGAGGCGGCAAAGCTCCTTGCGCGTGAGGCCCTGCGGGGTGGTGGCGCCGGCGTCGTGGTAGATCTTCTCCTCGATCACGGTGCCGTCAAGATCGTCGGCGCCGAAGCGGAGCGCAATCTGGGCGATCTTGGGAGTCATCATTTGCCAGTAGGCCTTGATGTGCGGGAAATTGTCGAGGAGCAGACGGCTGACGGCGATCTGGCGAATGTCGGTAAGGCCCGTTGTCACCGGAAGATGGTCGAGGGGCGTGTTTTCGGGATGAAACGCGAGCGGAATGAAGGTCTGGAAGCCGCCGGTTTCGTCCTGCAACGCGCGCAGCTTGAGCAGATGATCGACGCGATCGGCGTCGTTCTCGATGTGGCCGTAGAGCATTGTCGCATTGGATTTGAAACCGAGCTTGTGGGCTGCGCGCGCGGTGTCGAGCCATTCCTCGCCGTCGATCTTGTGATCGCAGATGATGGAGCGCACGCGTGCGGCGAAGATCTCCGCGCCGCCGCCGGGCATGGAATCAACGCCTGCGTCGCGAAGTTTGATCAGAGTCTCGTCGATTGTTAATTTGGCGCGGCGAGCGAGAAATGCAATCTCGACCATGGTGAAGGCTTTGATGTGGACTTTCGGGAAACGCTCTTTGAGTCCGCGGATGAGGTCGAGGAAGAACTCGAGGGGCAGATCGGGGTGCAGACCGCCGACAATGTGAAACTCCGTGACTGCTTCAGAGTAGCCGGAGGCGGCGGTTTCCCAGGCCTCGTCGAGGGCCATGGTGTATCCGGCGGGGTCGCCTTTCTTGCGGCCGAAGGCGCAGAGCTTGCAGGCAGCCACGCAGACGTTGGTGGGGTTGATGTGGCGATTGACGTTGAAGTAGGTTATGTCGCCGTGCATCCTCTCACGGACATGGTTCGCCAGCCAGCCAACCGCCAGAACGTCAGAGGAAGCGTAGAGGGCGAGCCCGTCTTCCGCGCTTAGGCGCTGCTGAGCCAGCACCTTGGCGGCGATAGGCTCCAAACGCGGGTCGTAAGTCCGAATGGCATGGGTCGGAGGGGCTGATTGGCTCGGGGATTTCGGCGTTTCGGGGGCGAGCGCGGCCATGTATTGATGATACCTAAATCCGGGTGAGACGGCTCGACCGGTTCGGGCGTTGCTCTGGTGTGGGCTGGATCACTTTTGAGGGTAAGCCGGAGGCGTACACTGCCTCTTCATCGTTGAAACAAAGGCAGAACTATGCCCGCAATCCCCATGAACATCGACGAGCAGATTTCGACACAAAGCTTTGCGCGTGGACCGGCAACGCCGCTGCTGGAATTGACGATTGGCGATCTGCTTAAGCGGACGGCAGAGCGGTTTCCGGATCGGCTGGCGGTAGCTTCGCGGCACCAGGAGAGACGGCTCGCATGGGCTGAATTGAGCGCGGAAGCAGACCGCGTGGCGCGCGGGCTTTGGTCGCTGGGGATTCGCCGTGGTGACCGCGTTGGCCTGTGGTCGACGAATTGCATTGAATGGATCATGCTGCACATGGGCTGCGCGCGGGCCGGGGCGGCGCTGGTGAATGTGAACCCGGCTTATCGCTCGCACGAGCTGCAATTCACGCTGAAGCGATCGCGGATGAAGGCGCTGTTTCTGTGGCACAAGGATAAGCGCGCCGACTACGAGGAGAT
>CAZVYV010000496.1:0-2708 GCA_964630985.1 uncultured Occallatibacter sp. | reverse complement strand
AAAAAACAGGCTTGCCAACCATCTAAATCTGTGCCATCGTCAGCCAAATGAGGTTACTTTTACCAGTTCTGATGCTTTCTGTGCTTGGTTCTGCGGCGTTCGCCGTTGAACTAGGGACGCCGTATCAACCCGGCGTGATCGTGACGTGGAGTGAGGAATCGCCTCAAACCCGTATCCGATTGGCTCCAGATCGTGTATTTGAGTGCGAAGACAGAACACAGGCATTGGTAATCGAACAGAACTACAATAAGATAAATATCAAGTGCGAACCGTGGGACTATTCCACGAAACGGACCAAGGACTAACCCAGCAGCGCCCAACTTGGCTCTGCTGATTACAGGCAGAGCGGGGAATGGGAGCAATCCACATAATCCAATCCTGCCGGTAGGTTGCGTACGGATGTAATACGCAACTTACAGTTGTTTGGCAAGTGAATTGTCTAAGAGATTAGACGCCCGTCTCTCCATCTCGGCTTCGGTCGATGCGTAGTGGGACGGGCGTCTATTAGTACCTTGCTGCGGCATGGAAAGTAGACATGCACTTGAGTTGAAAGGGCAAGACGGGAGCAGATGCCAGTCCACTGGCAAGCTGCACAAACGTCAGGTCTGCCGAGACAACCTCAGTAAAGCCGTCATGTTTCGCTAGATGGAGTCGGTAGGTGGTCAACCCGCCCGTGGCGAGCATGATGCCCCGCAAGTCAATCGGTGATGAGCCGATAGCTGGAGTAACGCCCAGCCAGCAAGGAAACTATGAGCGTAGTACGTTAAGTTACTAGCTGAACTGGACCGGGTTTCACCGCCCGCATCTCCACCACGGACACTAGATAGTCGGGCGCAAAGCGTCTGGCGAGAGGGGTCGCAGAGCGTTCTCCGTCTAGTGTCTCTGATGGGGATGAATGGATCGACAGGCAGTGAAAGACTTAATTGCGCTTCGGTTAGCCACGCCGTCATCGTGCAAGCGAACACACGCTAACGATAATGTGTCTATGGACGCGGTTAGCCTAGCGGCTTAACCCGTTCTGGGTTTTGGAGGATGAACCTGGAAACCGAATCATCCTCCATTTAATTCGCCGGAATAGCTCAGTTGACAGAGCGATGCTCTCGTAAAGCATAGGTCGCGTGTTTGATCCACGCTTCCGGCACCATTTGCCCGGTTAGTTCAGTTGTCAGAACGCCTCACTTGTAATGAGGATGTCAGGGGTTAGATTCCTCTACCGGGCTCCACATCTAGGGAGGCATGCCGGTCCTGAGTCCAAAGGAATGTGACATGGCCATTCACAGGGTTGGAACAACACGCCTCCCGCTCAATTCATTCCCCGTTCGTATAATGGCTATTACGTCGCTTTGGTATAGCGATAACGGCTGTTCAACTCAGCCACGGGGAACCAGTTACAAGTAGTTCGTGTTGTATGCTTGCAAGTAGTTTATGTTAAGAGCGCGTAGGATAATAGGAAATCAGGTATACCTTGCGGTCCTAAAAACCGTTCCTCGTGGGCGTTCGATCCGCCCCGCGCTCACCATTTAAGCCCGATTAGGCAAACAGGAAAAGCCGACTGATTTAGACTCAGTTGTTTGGAGATTCGATTTCTCCATCGGGCACCATCTTTGTACTAAAAACAAGTAGACGCTACATTAGAAATGATGTAGTCATGATTCGATGGATACAGAATTTATAACCAAATTGTTCGCCCTTTATCCTGGATTTGCGAAGGTCTATGGACCTTATGTTGACAAGGATAACGACAACCGGGAGCACATCATCCTGTATGGTCCAGAAGGTCGAAAGTCTGGACGGCGCACGATATCGTGGCCAAAGGCGATGATGGAGGTTAAGTTGGGGCGTCGTCTTGGTTTGGATGAGGTTGTTGATCATAAAGATGACAACCCAGCAAACAATCAGTATTCCAACTTTCAGATATTGACGGTTGCTGGCAACAATGCCAAGGCTCGTGCCGTATTGGGTATTACGGCGGAGATGAAATCATTCATATGTCCAGTGTGCGGAAAGCCTTTTGAGAAAGAAGCAAGGGTGGTAAGGCACAATCAAGAAGCACAGAAGAAGGCTGGTCCGTTCTGTGGCAAATCATGTGCTGGAAAATACGGAACAAAGGCTGGCGGAGGAGGAAGGCCACGCACTATCACGAACGAAGATATCTTGAAAGCAAAACAACTGCGAAATAGCGGCAGGATGATTGAGGAAATTGCGGAAATACTATGTATTCACCATACCACAGTGTCAAAGATTGTTAACGGTCATTGGGATCGTTTTCTAGCGGCGGCTAGCGAAGAGGTATAGCGGCTTCTCTCAAAATGAAGCGTCATTGGGAGTTCGAATCTCCCGCCGCCGACCACAGTTAGGGTGACATGACGCGGTAATGGTGTCCCGGTCGCCAGCCTCTGTCTTCTAAGGCAAGCTGGCAGAGTCGCGGTGAACTCAGGATCCGCAGAGGGACTGTGCACAGTCTCCCATCAGGGGTGAAAGGCCCTGCCATTTTTCGGGTGGTTAGCTCAGTTGGTAGAGCGCGATCTTTACACGGTCGATGTCGGCGGATCGTTCCCGTCACCACCTACCATTAACGGTCCTGTAGCTCAGTGGGAGAGCCCGGTGCTGATAACACCGTGACGCAGATTCGATTTCTGACTGGACCACCAACACAAAGGAACCACAACCATGAGCGACTGTCATAAACGGCGCTGCGGACCAGTTTG
>CAZVYV010000495.1:0-2712 GCA_964630985.1 uncultured Occallatibacter sp. | reverse complement strand
TCACGGCTTCAATAAATCGGTCGGCCGAGCGAGGGGTTGCCACATCGCCGCGCAGAACACGGTGTGTGGGGACGTCAAGCCCGTAAACGGCATCCATGGAGTCGTTGTCGCGGCGAACATCGGCCCCGGTCAATGTGAGTCCGGCGAACAGGCCTTTGGCACGCGAGTAGGTGAGGATTTCAGTGTTCAGTTTCCAATCGGTATCAGCTGTCGCATGGCGGCCGACCGGGCCGGCTGCCGCGGAGGCGTCAGCTCCGAGCTGGAACTTGGCGTCTTCAAGACGCTGCATTCCTCTGTCGCCCTGGAAGATCATGACCAGATCCACGCCTTCGACGCCGATCTGCAATCCCCAGCTTCCGCCGGTGATTACGAAGAACGCCGGGGCGCTCCATCCATCCGGGGTGCGGCAGGTAACAATGCCCTTTCCGTTCTCCGCGCCAAATACCAAGCCGCCCTTGATCATGTGCGGCACTATGGCGATGCACTTTGCGTGCTCCAGCACCTCTTGTGGAATGCCACGATCCGGCGCGTTCATGATCTGGTGCAGCACCAACGTCGCATTGTCGATCCGGTTCTGAACATCTTCGCGAGTCTCCCCTGCGGCAGCAGATGCCACACCCAGACCGAATAATGCCACTAAAGTAATGAATTTCCTCATACAGAACACCTTTTCTACCCATGCGCAGCGTCACTTTTCTATTGCGCACTGTGGCGCACAAGGTATCCTCACTTTAGAGGTGTTGGAGGGCAACGTCTGAGCAATAGGGCTCTCTCAATGGATAGCGGCCAAAAGCCACAACCTTTGTCGAGTGTGTTCCGCAAAGTCCCGTGCTTCTGCCGCTTTCTAAAGGAGGTCTGATCGATGACTGGGCTTGAAAAGCCGCCATTCGATGCGTCCGCGTTTCTGGCAAATGCCGGACTGGGTCGAAGAGTCGTCCAGGTGGAGGCCAAGCAGACCTTCTTCTCGCAGGGAGACCCGGCCGATTCCGTCTTCTATCTTCAAAAGGGCCGTACAAGCATCACGGTCGTCTCGAAATCGGGCAAAGAAGCCACCATCGCGATTCTGTCCGAGGGCGAGTTTGTAGGTGAAGGGGCGCTGGCGGCGGCGCCCGGGTTGCGACTGTCCACTGCCACAGCCATTATTGCCTGCACCGCGCTTAAGATAAGCCGGGACGAGATGATCCGCGCCATGCACGAGGAGCCTAAATTCTCCGATCTTTTTATGAAGTTTCTGCTGACTCGCAGCATGCGCATCCAGGCCGACCTTGTCGACCAGCTCTTCAACTCCAGCGAAAAGCGGCTGGCGAGGGTTCTGCTGCTGATGGCGGAATTTGGTAAGCCGGGCGACCCGGAGCCGCTGATCCCGAAGGTTTCGCAGGAAACCCTGGCTGAGATGATTGGGACCACACGATCCCGCGTCAGCTTTTTCATGAATCGCTTTCGGAAGCTGGGTTTTATCACCTACAACGGTGGTATCAAGGTGCATAAATCGCTCTTGAATGTGGTCCTGCTGGATTGATTGCGGCGCGCAGGCCAGAAGGCGGGTTCAGCGTGGGCTGAGAATTCCAGAGCGGGTCGCGGGTGGCCGATCAGGCCGATGCGGTCGATCCGGCCGTCATCCCTCAGCGATCAGGTTTCAGTTTCCTGAATTGAGCCGGTGCATATCCGTGTTCCCCGGGAGTAAACAAGTGGCGAAAAGATTGTTGCGGTTCGCTTTTTATTCGCTATAATGCGCGCATGGCCGTTACGCGAAGACAGAAGGAAGTTCTGGATTTTCTGGAGGCGTTTGTAAGCCGGAATGGCTATTCGCCTTCGTTTGAAGAGATTGCGCGCGGCATGAGCCTGAAGAGCCTGGCCACCGTCCACAAGCACATTACCAACCTCGAAAAAAAGGGCATGCTGGATCGGGTGCACAACCGCAGCCGCTCCATTGACGTGCTGCCGCCGGGGACGCGGACGCGGTCAAGCCTGAAGCTGCCGCTGGCCGGGCGGATTGCCGCGGGCACGCCGGTAGAGGCGATGGAGACGCCGGAGACGATTTCGCTGGCCGACGTGGTGGGCAACCGCGATGTGTTTGCGCTGGAGGTGCGGGGCGACTCGATGCGCGACGAGCACATTATCAATGGCGACTACGTGCTGGTGGAGCGGACCAAGACGGCGCGGAATGGCGAGATTGTAGTGGCGCTGGTGCACGGGGCGGAGACCACGCTGAAGCGGTTCTACCCGGAAGGAAATGTGGTTCGGCTGCAGCCGGCGAATCTGGAGATGGAACCAATTTATGTTCCGGCGGCGCAGGTCGCTATTCAGGGGCGGGTGCTGGGAGTGCTGCGGAAATATCGGTAAGGCAGTTCGTAGTTCACGGTTCGTAGTTCACAGCTCGAGCGGTTTAGCTTTACTGGCTGGGAGGCTCTGGGCGCGAGATTACTGTTGATCCGACTGATCGACTTCCTTGCGTTTGCTGGATACGACGCTGAAGGCAGCGCCAAGGGCCAATCCGCAGGCCATACCGATCACGAGGTTGTGCATCGCGACTCCAACGCCAGCACCCACGGCGATCCCTAGAGCTATTCCTGTACCGAAGTTGTTCTTCACGCGATCGACTCCTCTCAAACATTCTAAGCCGCCAGCTCGGCGAGACGTCGCGCGCGCCAGAGAGCGCCGTTGAGGGCGACGGTTTCTGCAGTTTCAACGGGTATGGCTGGTGCGGCGGCG
>CAZVYV010000494.1:0-2718 GCA_964630985.1 uncultured Occallatibacter sp. | reverse complement strand
CCCGATCAACCGTTGACCGCTGGAGTCGCACCGCTCGAAGAGTTCGTTCCGCCATTCCAGATCGGGCACCGCCAACGACATGGCGTCAACTCCTCGGTAGTAACTTTTGCCATGGAAGATCACTCCGAAGTGCACCACGTGGAGCACTACACGGGGCGGCCGGAGTGAGCATTGTCGACTCCCGCTTCCGTCGGGCTGGAGCGGAAGAATTGGGGTTTTTAAAGGGTTTCCCGCGTCACGAACGCATATTTGGGGGGCTTCGATAGACTAGAGGTCACAGTTTTCCCCGGGGCTCCCTCGTCACGCTGGCGAGTCCGCCGTCTAATTTAAAGAACATTCTCGCCGAAGCCTCCATCATGCTCGAATCATTTGGACTTCGGGATAGGGGCCAATCTGGCTGCACCTCAGGTACAACCGCGCTACGCGCCTCAAAGCGCGCCCCGACCGGGTTCTCTCTGTGCCCGCTTGCTGGTATATGCGGCGCTGGCCGGAGCGGCGGCATGCGCGGCTGCGCAGGGGGGCGCGACGCCGGATCCCAATTCGACATCGCCCGCGAAGGCCGGCCTGCACGGCGTGGTGACCAGCACCGAGGGGGCCGTGTACGAGGGAGCGCGCGTGGTGCTGGAGATGAGCGGCAATGGCGCCGCGCCGTCGGCAACCGCGCAAACCGACAACAACGGCGCATTCAGCTTTGCCAATCTGCCTCCGGGAACATTCAAGCTGACGGTCTCTGCGCATGGATTCGTGACGCAATCCGTCTCCGGCGTGCTGCACGCGGGCGAGGACTTCGACGTGCACACCATCGCCTTGCCGGTGGCTGCGGCGACAAACGAAGTGCGCGTGTCGTCCGATTCGCAGGTGGAGATCGCGCAGGAGCAACTGAATATTGAAGAGAAGCAGCGCGTGCTGGGCGTCTTTCCCAATTACTACGTGAGTTACGATTCTCATCCAGAGCCGCTGACCACGCGGCAAAAATACCAGTTGGCCTGGAAGACATCCATCGATCCCGTGACGTGGGCGATGACGGGCACGATTGCGGGCATGGAGCAGGCCAGCAATACTTTTGCCGGGTACGGCCAGGGCGCGCAGGGATACGGCAAGCGCTTCGGCGCAAATTATGCCGACGGCCTTTCCGACACCTTCATCGGCGGCGCGATACTGCCGTCGCTCTTCAAGCAGGATCCGCGCTACTTCTACAAGGGAGCGGGCTCCATTGCGTCGCGCGCCATGTACGCCATCGCCAATTCGGTCATCTGCAAGGGCGACAACGGACGCTGGCAGGCGAATTACTCCTCGATTCTGGGCGGAATCGCGGCCGGAGGCATCTCGGACCTCTACTATCCTGCGAGCAACCGCAGCGGTGTGCAGGTGACGTTTGCCAACGCGCTCATCGGCACGGCCGAGGGTGCGGTGCAGAATCTGTTTCAGGAATTTCTGGTGCGCCGGCTGACGCCGAGACTGCCCAAGTTTCCATCGACGGTGACGCAATAAGGCGGCAGCTTAGAGCCAATTAGGCAATGGCTTCGGGCTTTACGACAGCAATCCGACGAGCAATTCGAGAGCGCACTCCAGAACCGGTACTAACTGAGATTCATCCTCATCGCAAACGCAGGTCTCGACGGGGTTTTCAGGGTTATACAGGATTCCAACTTCTGTCTCTTTTTCCCATGCGTGTGAGGAATGGAATTTGCCGCGGTAGTGATTGCCATCAATCGCATAGGAAAAGGAAGCAGTGAAGTGGCCCACGAACAGGCTGCCTGGAGTCTGCGATGGAGGATCTTCCCAGTCGCAAATGCTGATCGTTGCCGTCGTCGCAAGCCAATGCTCGTAGGTCATTTGAGCCGAATTGTTGCACCGTTCTTGGGTTGTTGTCGAATTCGCTCTAGCCCGCGATCGACTCAACCAGCCGGTTCATCTTGTCTTCCTGCAGCTCGATTGACTCCACCAGCTTGAATTGCGTGCGGCAGCGATCTAGGTTGTGGCCTTCGCGATCGATTTTGAAGTAAATATCGCCGTTGAGATAGTCGGCGAGGAAGCGAATGCCGACCTCGAAGGTGATGAGCTTGCCTGAAAAGGCGAGAAACTGCCGTTCCGCTGCGGTAAGGAATGTGCCGGCTGAGTCGAGATAACCGCGCACCAGCGCTTCAAACAGCGGGAACTGCATGGTGACCTTGCTCAGGTCCTGCTCGTCTTCGGCGGCGGGGCTGGTGGTGGTGCGCACCATGTCGCCAAAGTCGTAGAGCGCGAGGCCGGGCATCACGGTGTCGAGGTCAACGACGCAGAGGCTCTCGCCGGTCGCATCGTCGAGCAGCACGTTGTTGAACTTGGTGTCGTTGTGGGTGATGCGCTCGGGCAGATTGGCTTCGAGTAGTACGCCGGTGATGGATTGGCGCGCCAAAGCAAATTGGATTTCCGGTCTCGCGAGCGCGGCGCGGCCCTTCACGTCGGCGGCGATCGCCTGCTGCAACGCCGCAAAGCGCTTGGGCGTGTGGTGAAAGTCGGGGATGGTCTCGTGGAGGCGCGGCGCGGGCAAGCTGGCAAGCTGCTGCTGGAAGCGGCCGAATGCCTCCGCCGCCTGGAACGCCTGCTCGACGGATGTTGCGGTTTCGTAGCTGCGCGCGTTCTCAATGAAGGGATAGGCGCGCCAGGTTTCCCCATCCGCGTCCACGTACCAGTTGCTGCCGTCGTGCGCTGGAACCAGCGTGAGCGCGCGGCGAG
>CAZVYV010000493.1:0-2723 GCA_964630985.1 uncultured Occallatibacter sp. | reverse complement strand
GAAATCATCTCCTTGGTAAACCTTTCCATGTGCGCCAACGGCATTCATTCGAGGCCCGAAATTTCTCGGCCCTCAGCGGCTCACTCTAATTGCCGTCAAACTTCTCTGTCAATGAATTGCCGCGAAAAAAACGTTTTACAACGAAATTGTCTCACTCGGTCCCATGCCGTGCCTGCGGCTTTCCATCGAGTCAATCCTGAATCGTTGTTGAACGAGATGGAAGTTCGAAGCTGAATGCTATTCACCGTCCACTGATCCCTGGCACCTGCGCCCTGACTCCTGCTGTTGTAACCTTTCTGCCGACACTCGCGTAAGCCCAGTCAGAAAGGGAAGTCAGATGCCCCAGTGCTCGGACATCGTTCGGTCTGACGGCGTACTGACCCGCTTCCGGCTTGGCGATCTCGATGCATTCGAAGCTCTCTTCCGCGAGCATCAGCGTTCCGTCTACGGCTGGATCCTGCGCATCGTCCGCGATCCCGGCGCTGCTGAAGACCTCACGGTCGAGACCTTCTGGCGCATCCATCGCGCTCACGCACGCTTTGAGCCCGCGCGTGCCTTCGAGCCATGGGCGCGGCGCATTGCCACCCGCGCCGCTCTCGATTGGCTCCGCGCGCGCCGCCCCGAATCCGGCCAGACCGATCTGGACGTCGCTGATCTTCCCGCGACTTCAGCTCCCGATCCCGGCATCGCCGCGGAGGTTCGCTTGAAAACCGCACAGGCCTTCGCCCGTTTGCCGCCCGGCCTGCGCGTTGCTGCTGTTCTTTCTGTCGTCGAGGAGCAGCCACACAAAGACGTCGCCGCCGCTCTTGGCATCTCTGTCGGCGCCGTCAAGCTGCGCGTTTTTCGCGCCATTCGATTGTTGAGAAAGGATCTGCTTCAGCAGGGAATCACGCCATGACAAAACCAGAAGAGGACCGCATCAAGCAACTCATCCAGCAATCACTGCCATCGGTTGATCCCGCGGCCGAGCCGGCGCGCGATCTGTGGCCTGCAGTCCTCCGCCGTATCGACGCCGACCCCGCCGCAGCTCCGAGCCCCGCTCGCCAGAACTGGTTTGATTGGGCTCTTCTCGCCGGCCTTGTCGTCTTCGCGGTCTCGTTCCCGGCCACGATCCCGGTTTTTCTCTACTACTTATGAAAAGCAGTTCTCAGTTCGTGGTTCGCAGTTCTCAGTCGGCGCGCCTCCGGGAAAGCCAATCGGAAAGTTGCAGATGCTCACCGTCCACCGAGAACTACGAACTAAGAACTACGAACCGTGAACTGGTCGACTGAAAGGAGACCATCCATGAACCCGCATCCTTATCTTCGCGCTTACCTCGCTGGAGTCTTTGTCACCACGCTCGTGCTGCCGCTCATGCTCACGGCGTTCATCGTCGTGCGCCTCGTGCTCCAGGTACCTATCCCCATTGAGCGCGGCCTCATCTTTCCAATGGCACTTGTTCCTGCAGGCTGGGGCTTGTGGAACATGCTCTGGCTCGCCTGGCACGAGCGCACGCACCTTGCGGTCGGCGCGCATGGCGCCCTCTTTCCTTTTGTGCTGGTTCCTATCGGAGCCACCGTTGCCCACGCGCTCGGCGTTCTCTCGTTTGGCGCAGATGGCGTCACGTGGTTTCAAGCCTGCGCCATCCCTTATGTCTGGCTCGCCGTCGGCTTCTGCTGCGGAGTCGCGGCCTACTACCTGGTTTGGAAGTACATCGTCGGCTTCCTGAATGGAACTCTCGGCATTGCCTGAGCATCCCCGCGCCGATGACGTGTGGGTTCAATGCGTGCCTGTTGCTGGTTGCCCCATCCTTCCGCAGCTTCATCGCGGAATGGTGGGAAGTTGATGGGTGCTGGCTGAAAGCTAAAAGCTGGGCGCCGTCTCTTCCTCATGTGGCGCGTGCACAATCTGCATCAGCATTCCGCCGTCGAGCCAATGAAGCTCGCACGTCTCGCAGCTCGACATCACGGCATGGCCTCCACCCAAATAGAAGTGCGTGTCCATTCCCTTATGGCACTTCGGGCACGTCACCTTCCGGTTCAGATCGGCGGCATCGGCCTTCAAGGGAATCATGGTGTCAGGGTGCTTCACGCGCATGGCTTCAATCAGCGCCTCAAACTCGCCCATCTCCACCAACATGCCGTGGCATTGCTTGCATGCGTGCAGCCGCAAGCCCACCAGCATCGTTGCCCATAACGAAACAGCACAGTTGGGGCAGGTCAGATCAGCTGCCTCTTCCACAAACTGCATGCCCGTCTCGTCGCCCTGCGCCATCACGACGCTGTGGCAGTAGTCGCAACGCAGGCTGCCATTGTCGGCCGCCATCCGCAAAGGCGCGCCGCACGACGGACAGTTCATTGCTCTCCTCCGCACCCAGGGCAGAACTTCGCCCGCTCCGGCATCGCCCTGCCGCAATCGATGCAGAACTTCGTTTCCGCTTCGGGCGCCGCAACGGCAGCCCCAGCTGCCGGCGTTGCAGCAACCGCACCACCAATAACTCCGGCTCCCGCCACAGTGCGCCCATACATCGCCTGCGCCATTGCTGCTCCCGCACCCAGCCCCACGCCCATCCCGGCCGTGCCGCCCGCGTTTTGCGCCGCCTCTTCCAGCGATTCGGCAGTCTCGAATTGGGTCAACCGTCCCAAATCGCCGGCCATGTTCACGCCGATCCGCTGATCCATCACCTTCTGCAAGTCGTCTGGCAGTGACACGCTTTCGACCACGAACTGGTTCAGCTCCAGTCC
>CAZVYV010000492.1:0-2725 GCA_964630985.1 uncultured Occallatibacter sp. | reverse complement strand
GCGCCGTTTCCAACCTCTGAGGGGAGACCACAAGCGGCGCGGCTCCTGAAAAATTCCATGATTGATCTCGCCCATCTCACACTCACGCCGCGCCAGGGGGAAGTTTTGAATCTCCTGCTACGGGGCTGGTCGAACAAAGAAATCGGGGCGCATCTCGGCATGACTGAGCGCACTGTGAAGTCGCATCTGCGGATTTTGTTTTTAAAAGCCGGGATCAGCGGCACCGTCGCGAATCCGCGAATTGTGCTTGCCGTGAAGGCAGCCGAATTACAGCAGCAACTCGCATGAGCACCGCAACCATCGCCGCCCTGGTCACGAAAGACGAACTCCACGAACTCGCCGACTGGGAGCGGAAATATTCCGACGCGAAAAAGAAAGCGAGCGCCGCCGAGAAAGAACTCAACTTCCGCCGGCAGCAGCTCGCCGAAAAAGTTCTCGGCCTGAAATCGACCGACGAACTCAAGAAACTCCCGCCGGAAAAAATCTCGAGGATCCAAACGCGACGGCTCGAAGCCGGGGAGTGGAAACCGGAGCGCGGCGCCCCGGAGTTCACGTTCTCGAAAACTTCCGAGGGCCGCTACCCATCCTGGAAGCAGCTCTACATCGACGAGCTGGGCGAAACCGCCGCCGCCCGGATCGCCGCGGAAACCCCAATCGTGTATTCGTACTGCGTCGAAGTCGCCGCCGACTGAGTTCCGGAGTTGGATCCGGATCCGTTCCGGAGTTGGATCCGGAGTTTTTTTCCCTCGCTTTTTTCCCCTCACTCCCTCCCGTACTGTCTCCCCGCGTCGATGCTGATGGCAGCTCAATTGCTTCGCCGCTTTGACAGGCGGGTTTCTCGCTTTTTCGCTGTCTCGCTGTTTGAAAATAGGCGCGCGTTTTTGGCGCGCCTCCGAGTCGGGTTCTCGCTCGTTGCCCCCTCCTCCTCGCTTTCTCGCTTTTTCCTCGCCTCCTAGCTTTCTCCTCCTAGCTTTCTCGCTTTCTCTGTTTTCTCGCTTTCTCCTCCTCGGGTTTCTGCGCGGCGCGGATTTTCGCCTTTTTAGGTTTCCGGGGTGCCGAGTTGGTACACAAAGCGGGGCGAAGGCTAGTGTTTGCAAGGGTTGTGAGGTGCTGGGTTGGAGGGTTTTGCACAGAGGCGAAGAAAATTCGCTTGACAATGTAACCACCCGTTACGGATGATGCCAAATTATGAGCCGAACTTGCCAAGCGCCTGATTGCCAAAAAACGTTTGAGCCTGCGACCCCCTCGGAAGCCGTCACCCAGAAGTTTTGCAGTCCCCGGTGTGCGACCAGGGATCGCGTCCGGCGCTACCGTGCGCGGCATCGTGGCACCGCTCCGCCCGGATCGCCGCCCTCGGGAGGGTTGCGCCTCGCAGCCGGCCGGCAGGCTGAGTACCAGCCCCGTCGTGGACGGAAACCGCCGAAGCCGGTCGCCGCGCCCTTGCCCATGTTCCCGGAGAATCCGGGTGCGTTCGCTGCCTGAGCGAAGAACGGCGGCCCTTGCTTCGAGGGAGGCGGGCCGCCGTAAAACACAAATGGCGCGGAGTGTGGTGCCCCGCGCCAAATAGCTGAAAAGCACGCTCCACCGCCAAGCGAAACATGCCTTCTCAAGCGTTAGCATCCCACAATCCGAGCCTCTCGCAAAGGGAAAATTTACGCCCTGTTTCCAGCGACTTAGGACGGTCCCACGCTAGGCATGTTGAAAACTTCCCGGTAATCACCTCGCGCAAAAGCGGCAAGGTGAAGTGGGCGACGTCCCGAAAAAACTTCACCTATCTGACCATGGCGGACGGTCAGGACGTGTTCCTGCACCAGGACGACTTCGATGGCACCTGGCCGCCGAAGTACCGCGACACCGTCGAATTCGAACTCCTCGAAGTCAACCATCCCCGCTGCAAATTCCGCGCCAAGGACGCCAAGCCCTTATGAGCGATGCCCTGCAGCTCGCCGCCAACGTCGCCCGCCGGATCGGGATGGTCCGCACCTGGCCGAACCTGCAAACCATCCGCCTGGCGATTGAAGGCGAGGCGGAATTTTCTGGCATCGCGACGGAGGACGCGGCGGAGCTGCTGCTGCGATGCGCCGCTGAGCGGACGTACCGGCCGGAGCACACCTGCCCGACCGATTGGATCGTGCGCGAGATTTCCCGGCTGAACAGCATCGACCGTTTCTGGTTTGAGGATTGCCGCTGGCGCGACAAGCGAGCCTATGTCGCATTTTTCGCGCCCCCGAAACCAGCGGAACCTGAGCCGGAAGTTCACTGCTGGAAGTGCTCCGATAAGGGAAAAGTCTGGAATTACGGGCCGGGAGATCGCCTCATTCCCTGCCCCGATTGCAGTAGTCAGGAGATGACCGCATGAACGAACGCCGCTTCGTACCCTGCACCAACCCCGGAGAATTCGCCGCCATCCTGAAAGCCCGGATGCGCGACCATCGCCGCTGGCAACACCGGGAGACCGAAAGAATCTCGGCGGAAGTTTTCGACGAAGTGGTCGAAGCTCTCGCCAACCACACCGTCGAACGCGAACAGAAAAGCCTCTCGCTTCCCTTCGCGGAGCCGATGAACGCACGGAGGACGCAATGATCGCCGAATCGTTTGAGCCGATCGATTCCGCCATCTACCAGGACATGCGCTGGTGCACCAATTGCGGAGGGCCGAAAGTTTGCCTGTCTGTGTTCGAGTTCGAGGGCGGGCGAGTCGTTGTCTGCCTTGGCTGCGGCGAAGA
>CAZVYV010000491.1:0-2729 GCA_964630985.1 uncultured Occallatibacter sp. | reverse complement strand
TTATGAAACAATGAAACGAACCGACCCGATGAAACCCAATCCGACTCCCCGAGGCTCACAAGACAGTCCCGCCGTGCCGCCGGAGCATGCCGACTGGTTCCGGCAGGTCCTTCCTGCAATGGCGGTCGCGCTGGCGATTCGCCTCGTCGTCGTGTTCTTCACCTATCGCGACCTGCCCGACGCGGACAAGCACTACGAAGCATTTGGTTGGGAGATGGGCTGGATCGCGCGCGCCCTTGCCACCGGCCACGGCTTCTCCTCGCCCTATTGGCCGTGGAGCGGGCCCACCGCCATCATGTCCCCGCTTTATCCGGGGTTGCTTTCACTCGTCTTCCGGCTCTTTGGTGTCTATTCCCTCACCTCGGCGTTTGTCATCCTCACCATCAACAGCGTTCTGTCCACGCTAACCTGCATTCCCGTTTATTTCAGCGCCAAATATGCGCTCGGCATTCGCGGCGCCAAAATCTCCGCATGGACTTGGGCGCTTTATCCTTTCGCAATTTATTTTTCCGCCGGCCGGGTTTGGGAATACGCGCTCACAAGCCTGCTCTTCACTACGTGTTTCTGCATTGCGCAACGGATTCACCAGTCCGCCGCACCGTGGGCCTGGATCGGCTTTGGCGCGCTCTATGGAATCACCGCGCACTCCAATGCTTCCATCATGTCCACTCTGCCTTTCCTGCTCGGCTTTGCTCTTTGGCAGGCGCATAAGGCAGGCAAGCCCTGGGTGCTGAACGGCGCGCTGACCATGCTCACATTCTTCGCCGTGCTCACGCCGTGGACCCTCCGCAATTACCGCGCGCTCGGCGTCATCGTGCCCATCCGCGACAACATCTGGCTCGAGCTTTATGCCGACGACTTTGGCAATGCGCCCAACGACCACACTTCGCCGCCCACCTGCGGCAACCGGCCCTATCCCGCGAGCAGCCCCGTTGAAATGCAAAAGTATCTGACCATGGGCGAAATTCCCTATCTCGCTGAAAAGCGGGCTATGTCTCTCGACGATCTCAAGAATCATCCTCACTACGCGTTTTTGGTGGTCAAGACGCTGCGCCGCATCGTTTATTACTGGACCGGCTTCTGGAGCTTTTCTGCCCAGGAATTGCAAGACCAGCCAGCCACGCCTGGGAACGTCTTCTATGTCACCACCGTGACGCTGTTCATGCTGCTCGGCATTCGCAGGCTGTGGCGCACAAATCGCACAGCCGTCATTCCCTATTTGCTGCTCATCGGCATCTTCCCCATCACCTACTACCTCACGCATCCGATGATGGATTACCGCCAACCGCTTGAGCCTGCCGTCGTTGTTCTCGGAGTCGCCGGCGCACTCTCGCTGCGGAGCGCCAAGGCGCGCAAGCCTGCGGCGAGCCAAGAGCTCGTCTCCCATGCCAGGTAAACCCGCCGTGGTCACGGGGCGGTCGCAGGCGATACCATCAAGGTCGATGGCTCCGTCTCCTGCATACTGACCATGTCTCCCGGCTATCTACAATCCCGGCCCGATCCCTCTCTGCTGTCGCTGGTTGTTCCCTGCTACAACGAGGTCGAGAGCCTGCCGTTGCTCGCAGCCGAAGTGACACGCTTCATTGACGCCGCGCCTTATCCCTGCGAAGCGATCCTCGTCAACGACGGCAGCACCGATCGCACCATCGAGTTTCTGGTCGATTGGAGCGCACGCGATCGCCGCATCAAGGTTCTAAGCTTCTCCCGGAACTTCGGCCACCAGTTGGCCGCGACAGCCGGCGTTGACTACGCCACCGGCGACGCAGTGGTCCTCATCGACGCCGATCTGCAGGACCCGCTCGATGTCATTCACCAGATGGTGGCCGAGTATCGCAATGGCTACGATGTGGTCTGCGGGCAGCGATCGGTTCGCGCCGGCGAAAATCTCTTCAAACGCGCCACGGCATGGTGTTTCTATCGCTTAATGCAGACTTTTTTTCTCAAGTCGCTGCCGCCCGATGTCGGCGATTTTCGCCTCATGTCGCGCCGCTGCGTCACAAGCCTCAGCTCCATGCGCGAGCTGCATCGGTTTCTGCGTGGCATGGTGGCCTGGGTCGGCTATCCGCAAATCTGTGTGCGCTACGAGCGCCAGCCTCGCGTGGCCGGGACCACCAAGTATCCGCTGCGCCGAATGATCCACCTCGCCTGGAACGCGGCCGTTTCCTTTTCACCCCTGCCGCTGCGCATGAGCTTTTTCGCCGGCGCGCTGATGGCACTTCTGGCCATTGAGGAGGCCGCTGGGGCTTTCATCGCTTATCTCCACGGCCGAACCGTGCCCGGCTGGACCTCGCTCATGATCGTCCTTTGCATGAGCAACGCCGCCCTGCTCATCACCGTGGGAATTCTCGGCGAGTATGTCGGCAGGATCTTCGAGGAGAGCAAGGGCCGACCACTTTACATCGTCGCCGACGCGTGGAACGTTGCGCCGAAATCCGAAGCGCAGCTCCTCGGTCGGCCAACTGAATTCGAGCACCAAGCCGCCGCGTCCGAGCGGCACTAGCATTCATCTTCCCATCGCACCGATCAGATATCCTTGGGTATCTGGTCCCGCTTCGGAGGTCCCCGATGCTTTCCCCCACCGTCGTCGCTCCCGCCACCCCTACGCCGCCTGAAGAAATCGCGGAGGCCATCGATAACATCAGCCAGTTGCACGGTCTCCCTTTCGAAGACCGTTTGTGGCTCGCGCGTCACGGCCAGGAATACATCGCCAATCCCGGCGACATTCTTTT
>CAZVYV010000490.1:0-2739 GCA_964630985.1 uncultured Occallatibacter sp. | reverse complement strand
CCGCATTAGAGCTGCTCAATGCCGGGAAGAGCATCACCATAAGGCTTCCCGATGTAAGCATTGTCATAAACCCTACCCCTACCCGTAACGTATTGCCATCAGAGTTCGATAGGATGTTCAAAAGCTTATTCGGCTTCTGAGGCAACCCGACAACTAAGAGTGGATAAGGAGAACATATGCTGCGCCCCTACCAAGAAGAACAGCTCGACTCCGTGCTCAAGAACTACACGGAGGGCACGACACAACAGCTGTTAATGGCAGCAACAGGCACGGGTAAAACTGTGCTGTTCTCTAACCTGCCACAGAAACTAAGCCATCTGCTGCCGGGGAAAACCCTAGTGATGGTGCACCGCGAGAAGCTGGTAGATCAGGCCATTAAGGCTATGCGCAAATGGAACCCGTCTCTTAAAATAGGCAAAGAGATGGCCGAGAATTATGCAGACACGAACTGCGATGTGATCGTGTCCTGCGTGGCCAGCATTGGGCGTGAGGGCGCTACGCGCATGCAGCGCTTCGGCTGGGACAGCATCGACAAAATCATAGTCGATGAATGTCACCACGGAATAGCTTCTACATACATGAACGTGTTCGAGGCCGCTGGGGTGCTGAAGCCCGAGAACAAAAAGCTACTGCTGGGTGTGACAGCTACGCCTAAGAGAAAGAACCTGACACGCGCACAGAAGCGTGAAGTTACCACACTGGACGAGGGGGACATTCTCTCGTTAAAGAGTGTGTTCAAAAAGATCGTGCACAAGTATCCCATCAAGAAAGCAATTCGTGACGGCTGGCTTGTACCCATCAAGGGCTTTCGTCTGCAAACGGACACCGACCTGAGTGAAGTCAGGACTGTAGCCGGGGAGTACAATCAAGAACAGCTGGCCGATGCAGTCAACACAGGCACGCGCAACCAGCAGATCGTTAAATTTTGGCTGGAAGCTGGGCAGCAACGACAAACAATAGCCTTCACCGTAAACATTAAACACGCCCAAGACCTAGCCTTGGAATTCACTAAGGCTGGAGTCAAGGCTGAGGCTGTATGGGGTACGGATAAGGAGCAAGCAGAGAAAATTGCCAAGTTTGAAGCCGGGGAAATCACTGTGTTGTGCAACTGTGCCTTGCTCACAGAGGGCTTCGATATGTGGCAGGTTCAATGTGTGCTGGACGCTGCGCCCACCAAGAGCGACACTGTGTATACACAGAAAGTTGGGCGCGGCACAAGGCTGGAAGAAGTGTCTCCGGGGTACGCACCCAATTTGCTATGGGCAATCAAGGAAGGTTTGGCTTTGCGTAAAGTAGACCTGCTTGTGCTCGATGTTTGCGACAACAACAAGCGATGTTCACTCGTCACACTGCCAAGTCTCTTTGGTCTCAATCCAGACTTCGATCTGCACGGAGAAGGCGTTCTCAAAGTCGTGGATGAGCTGGAGAAGGTCCAAGAGAAGTACCCGGATGTAAACTTGGAAGCCCTGACCGACCTGAGCAAAGTGAAAGTCTTTGTCGAGTCGCTGGACATGTTCGCAGACCCGTACACCACAGAAGTCAAGGAGTTCTCAACCTTGGCATGGATGCGTGCACAGGATGGGGCATACGTGCTGGCTGTCCCCGAGGAGCGCGAGGTCTCCGAAGGCAAACAATACTGGAACTACAAGCATGAAAAGCTCCACATCACGCAGAATGAACTGGATGAGTTTGTGCTGAGCATCACGACAGTCGAGACTGACCGTCAGCTTGGTATCTTCAATACGCTTCAAGAGGCATTCACCACAGCCGATGAGGTTGTGCAACGATGCCGTGCTGGGCGACTGAAACTCATGCAGCGTGAGGCTGGATGGCACAGCGGCACAGCTTCAGATGCAGCTAAGAAGTACCTGAAGAAGTTGGTGAAGAACAAGCCTTTCATCTATTGCACATGCCCAGTTGGGCCGAAGTGCAATGGTGTGGAGGGCACGATCTGCCAGACGTGCAACAAGCAGCAACTGAGCGCAGGGCAGGTATCGTTGGCAATCAACAGGTTCAAAAACAAGTAAAGGAGATCACATGAGGACAAGAGAACTGGCTGTGGAACTTCGCAACTTTGCTGACTACTTGGATTCACGGCCTGAATTCAAGAATGAAACCTTGATCTTTTTTCCGAAAACAACCTACGGAGAGCAGTACATGCACATGAGCTACGACGACAAGCCACAGTTCGTGGAGGCCGTGAAAGCGCTGGGCAGCTCCACTAAGAAGTACACGGGTGATTCCGACTACGCAAAGTTGGAAGTGCAGGCTAAGGATTACCCCCTCACAATCACCATCCCACGAGACAAAGTGTGTCGCAAGGTGGTGAAGTTTGAATGCGACCCGCTGTTTTCCGAAGAAGAAGTGGAGAACCTCTAATGCCGAGCAAACCCAAGTCACGCCAACAGTTGGCTAAGGAATACCAGCGGCAGATCGCCAAGCTCCAGCGCGAGCGCGAGAAGTTATACAAGCAAGCCTTGCGCGCGCTGAAGGTAGAGGATGATGGCTACGCCTACGATTACCTCATGAATGACCAAGGTGGCCACAGTACTTTCTTGGAGGGATTGAAATGACGAATCAGAATCAGGAGTTGCTATTTATCTTCGCTGGAATAACATATGCGGGGGCGATGCTGCTCACCCTCGCTGTGCTCGCGGGCATCAGGCGGCTCAAGGCTCCCAAGCCACCTAAGCAGCACATCCCAACACCGGGGCGCTACACGCGCGACTGGGAAAACCT
>CAZVYV010000489.1:0-2745 GCA_964630985.1 uncultured Occallatibacter sp. | reverse complement strand
ACCCAGGCGGAACTTTTCTTCATTTTCTTGTCAAGAAGGGACCCGCCAACGTGCGGGCTATCAACTGTCGTAGCCAGATCGGCCATTGTCGAACTCCGGATTTGAATTTTTAGGATCTCGGAGTTGGAGGAATGAGGAAACTCCGAACCTCTCAGGGATAAATCACCTGCATGAATGGAACATCAATGGCATGTAAATTCGGGGACGGACCGGCTTTCCGTTCTGTGGCCGCAGGGGCTCGGCGCCTTCATCGTTCGAAGGCGCCCTATCTCGCTGCTTATCAATAATTTATTCGGGTATCGATCCCGTTCCGTTCACGCTGAACGTTCCGGTCGCTACCGGCGCTCCCGTATCCGGCTGGCCGCCGCCCACGCTCACCGTGTACGCGCCTTCCGCCTCGATCAGCTGGCCCAGGTCCGTCACCATGCTCAGGTCGCGCGGCTTCAGCTCAAAGTGCACCTTGGTCGACGCGCCCGGGTCCAGGTGTACGCGCGTGAATCCTCGCAGCGCGACCCGCGGCGCTCCCGCCACCGCGGGAAACTTCAGGTACAATTCCGCCACTTCATCGCCGGCCACCGAGCCTGTGTTCGTCACCGTCGCTTCCACCACTGCGGGATCGCCAGCATTCAGCGTTCCCGTTGGAACCGTCAGCCCGCTATAAGCGAACTTCGTGTAGCTCAACCCATATCCAAACGGATACAGCGGCGTCCCCGTGAAGTACCGGTAGGTCCGCTTGCTCATTGAGTAGTCCTCGAAGTTCGGCAATTGATCGACGTTCTTGTAGAACGTCACCGGCAGCCGCCCCGCCGGATCGTTCGAGCCCGAGAGCGTCTGCGCCACCGCGTCCCCGCCCTCTTCGCCCGGATACCACGCGTCCAAAATCGCATTCGCATTCTGGTTGGCCCAATTCACCGCCAATGCGCTTCCGTTCGTAAGCACTACCACCAGCGGCTTGCCCGCCGAAGCCGCTTCTTTCAGCAGATCTTCTTCCGGCTGCGGCAAGTCTAGGCTCGTGCGGTCGCCGCCTTGAAAGCCCGGCTCGCTCACGTTCATTTCTTCGCCTTCAAGTTGGCTCGTGATGCCCACTACGGCCACCACCACATCCGCATCCTTCGCCGCCGCCGCCACCGCGGGATCAACGCTCTCGTCAATCTTGCCCCACATCAGCTTCATGTGCAGCGGCGTTTTGCCCGTCCGCTGGAATTCCACCCGCAGTGGATACGGCTTTCCCGCTTCCAGATGAACCTTCCCCGTGATCGTCTCGACGCCGTGCGGATAATTCGCCATCACTACCGGCCTGTTGTCCAGGAACACGCGGAAAAATCCGTCCGTCTCAACGCCCAGGTTGTAATCGCCTGTATCCTTCGCGGTAAGTGTCGTCTCCCACTTCACTGTCAGCGGATCGGCATGTTCTGCTACGTCCGGAATCGGTTGCGCCGCAATGTCGATGCCCGGCTCAATGCGCGTCGTCAGCGGCTGCGTCAAATACGTCTGCGCGCTCGCAAAGCTCACGATGTTCTCGTTCAGATACGTCGTCTTCACTCCGGGCTTTCCATCCACCGTCAGAAAACCGTCCGGCACCGGCGCAGCCTCTCGGCTAAGGAATCCCGTCCCCGCCATGAATGTGATCGTGTCGCCCGCGAATTCTTTCTTCAGTCCCTCCAGAATCGACACCGTGTGCGATGGAATCCCGTTATAGTTCCCCAGCAGCACCTGTGCTTGTTCGGCCAGCGGCCCCACCACCAGCACCTTCCGCCCCGTCGTCTTCAACGGCAGCGTGCCGTCGTTCTTCAACAGCACCATTGCCTCGCTCGCCAGCTTCAGCGCCAGCGCCCGATGGGCCGCGCTGTCCAGTTCGCTCGGGTCGGTCTTCCCATATGGAACCATGTCTGGCGGATCGAACATCCCCAGCTTCATCCGCGCGGTGAACAACCGGATGACCGCCGTGTCAATCTCGCTCTCCTTCAGATAGCCTGCCTTCACCGCGTCCACGTAAGGCTTGTAATCGTGGTCGTCCTGCACCTTAGCCCTGAAGTCCACGCATTCGTTGTCCATGCCACGCTGCAAGCTGATTGCCGAGGCCTGCGCCTGTGTCGGTTCGTAGTGGTGGCCTTCAAAAATATCGCGGACCGCCCCGCAATCTGAAACCACGTACCCCTGAAATCCCCACTTGCCGCGCAGCTGATCCTGCAGGGTAAACTCGTTCGCGCATGCCGGCTGTCCGTTGATGCCGTTGTAGGCGCACATTACGCTGTCCGCCTTGCCCTCCGTCACCGCCGCTCGAAATGCCGGCAGATACGTGTCCAGCTCATCGTGTTTGGTCACGTCCACATCGGCAAAGTGCCGTGTCGGTTCCGGCCCCGAGTGCACGGCAAAATGCTTCGGCGTCGAAATCACGCGGTAGTAATGCGGATCGTCCCCTTGCATTCCGGTCACATAGGCCACGCCCATCCGCGCGGTCAAAAACGGATCCTCGCCGTACGTCTCCTGCCCGCGTCCCCACCGCGGATCGCGAAAGATGTTCAGGTTCGGCGCCCAAAAATCCAGCCCGCGAAAAATCGGAGTGTCGCCGTTCGCTTCCACGGCCTGGTCATGGACTACCCGCGCTTCCGTCCCGGTAGCAATCGCCATCTCGTGAATTCCGGGCGCGTCAAAGGTCGCTGCGAGGCCAATCGGCTCGGGGAACGAGGTCACGCCCCTCGTGTTGGCCACGCCATGCAGCGCCTCGCTCCACCAGTCATATGC
>CAZVYV010000488.1:0-2754 GCA_964630985.1 uncultured Occallatibacter sp. | reverse complement strand
CAGGTGGACATGACAACGCGCACCGTCCGTGTGCGCCTTGCTTTCAGCAATCCCGGGGTCATTCTAAAGCCCGGAATGTATGTGAATGTTGCGATCGCTGTGCAGCTGGGCCGGCAGATGGTGATCCCGACTTCCGCAGTTCTGCAAACGGGAACGCGAGCCATCGCGTTTGTCGATCATGGCAATGGCAACCTGGAGCCACGCACGATTGAAACCGGAACCCAGATTGACGATTCGATCGTCGTTCTCAGCGGGCTGAAGTCCGGCGAGCAAGTTGTCAGCTCGGCTAATTTCCTTGTCGATTCAGAAGCGCAGCTTCAGGCGGCGGCAGGAGCCTTTGCACCTGCTACTCCGCAGCCGGCAGCGGCCGGTGCAGCAAACGCTTCGCAAGTCAACATCGACTTCAGCACAGAACCCAGTTCGCCTCGCCAGGGAGCGAATACGGTTCGTGTGAAACTGACGAGCCCCGATGGAAAGCCGGTGCAGGGCGCGCAGGTGACGGCAAGCTTCTTCATGCCGGCGATGCCCGCCATGGGAATGGCCGCGGAGCGCGTTGCGGCCCCACTCGCCGACAAGGGCAATGGGCAATATGAGGGCTCAATCCAACTCCCGGCCGGCGGCACCTGGCAGGTTACGGTAACGGCGCAGCGCAGCGGCCAGACTGCGGGAACAAAGCAATTGAGCGTCTCCGTCACGGGAGGGATGGCTTGATTTCACGAATCATTGCCTGGTGTGCACGCAATCCCTTCCTGGTTTTTACAGGCGCCATTTTGCTGGTCGTTGCGGGCGTCTGGTGCATGCAGCGCGTCCCGCTTGACGCGCTGCCCGACATCAGCGACGTGCAGGTGATTATTCACACGCCGTGGGAAGGCGAGCCGCCGAACGTGATTGAAGATCAGGTCACTTATCCGATTGTGACCGCTCTCCTTGCAGCGCCGCACGTGAAAAACGTCCGCGCCCAAACCATGTTTGGCGACTCCTATGTCTTCGTCGTCTTTCAGGATGGCACCGACCTCTACTGGGCGCGGTCGCGCGTCACCGAATATCTGCAGCAGATTGCCGGACGGCTGCCCGCGGATGTTCATCCGGCGATCGGTCCCGACGCCACCGGCGCAGGCTGGGTTTACGAATACGCCGTTTTGGATCGCAGTCATACCAAGAGCCTGGCCGATCTTCGCGCGCTCCAGGATTGGTATCTGCGCTATCAGCTTGAGACGGTTCCCGGTGTAGCAGAAGTGGCCAGCATCGGCGGCTTCGTGCGCCAGTACCAGGTGAATCTCGACCCCCAAAAACTCTTCTCCTATGGCATCTCCGCAGCCACGGTGATCGACAAGGTGAGGCAAAGCACCAACGAGGTGGGCGGAGATGTGCTGGAGATGAGCGGCGCCGAATACATGATTCGCGGGACCGGGTATCTTCGCTCGCTTTCGGACCTCGGCAACGTTCCTGTCGCGACCAAGAACGGTACGCCCGTGCTGGTGCGGGATTTGGGCACCGTGTCCTTTGGGCCCGACGAGCGCCGCGGTGCAGCCGACTGGCAAGGGCAGGGTGAGGCCGTTGGCGGAATTGTCGTGATGCGTTACGGCCTGAATGCGCTCAATGTCATTGAGGGAGTAAAAGCCAAGCTCAAGGAAATTGCGCCGTCGCTTCCTGCCGGCGTTGAAATCGTGACCGGTTACGACCGCTCCTGGCTGATCAATCAGTCGATCCACACCTTGAAGCGGGACCTCATTGCCGAGGCCATCATCGTCAGCTTTGTCAGCATTGTTTTCCTGTTCCACTTCCGCTCCGCGCTGGTCCCCATTCTCACGCTCCCGATCGCCGTGCTCGCGGCATTCATTCCCATGTACTTCCTGCAGGTCAGCTCGAACATTATGTCGCTTGGCGGACTGGCGCTGGCCGTGGGCGTGCTCATTGACGCGGCTATTGTGATGGTCGAAAACGGATACCGCCATCTGGCGGAGCGCGACGATGTTCCAACGGAAAAGGAGCGGCGGCGCATTCTTGTCGGCGCGGCGCAGCAGGTTGGGCCGGCCCTCTTCTATTCGCTCATCATTATTGTGGTTTCATTCTTGCCGGTGTTCCTGCTCGAAGCGCAGGAAGGCCGCATGTTCCGGCCACTGGCCTGGACCAAGACGCTTTCTCTCATCTTCTCGTCGCTGCTTTCCATCACGCTGGTTCCTGCGCTCATGCCGCTCTGCCTGCGCGGCAAATTGCGCAGGGAGTCAAAGAATCCAGCAGCCCGCGTCACTCAAGCCATCTATCTTCCCGTTTTGCGATGGAGCCTGAAGCATTGGAAGCTCGTCATCATCCTGAACCTGGCCTTTCTTGCAGCGACCATTCCTCTTTACTTCCGTCTCGGGAGCCAGTTCATGCCCGCGTTGTATGAGGGCTCCGCCCTGTATATGCCCAGCGCGCTTCCGGGCATCTCGATCACGCAGGCCGTTACGCTCATGCAGGAGCAGGACCGCATCATTCGCTCGTTTCCTGAAGTTTCGACAGTGTTTGGAACCGTGGGCCGCTCCGATAGCGCCACCGACAACGCGCCTCTCGATATGTACGACACCACCATCATGCTCAAGCCGCGCGACCAGTGGCGCCCGGGCATGACTTACGAAAAGCTGATCCACGACATGGACGAGAAGCTTCAGTTCCCGGGCCTCACCAATACTTGGACCATGCCCGTCGAGAACCGGCTTGACATGGAGTTGACCGGAATCAAGACCGCGGTGGGGATCAAGATTCAAGGCCGCG
>CAZVYV010000487.1:0-2754 GCA_964630985.1 uncultured Occallatibacter sp. | reverse complement strand
GCGCCCTGAAGGTCTGTACGGCCCTTTAAGACATCGTTGGGGTCTAACTGCTCCTGAGTGTCCTGTTGGCCCCCAGAATCAATCTCTGGCGATTCTATAGTGGCTTCAGGCAATGCTTAAATCCTTCATGAAATCAGGGACGGGAATTTCGCCGGGGATGATGACGGCTGGCCCCATCGTATAAACCACATTAGCCCGCGCCAATCCGCCGTTCGCTTTATAAACTGGGAAGACCGTCTGCCCGTCAACCTCATAAAAATTAATCTTCCCTTCATGAACTCGATACCAATGTTTCAACGACAGCCCATCAATCCGTCCGGGCAAAGCATGCATCGTCCATGATTTATGCCATCCCTGCTTTGGGGCGAAGAAGAACTTCCGCGCAACCTCCGACAACCCCAACTTGGGGATAATCAGGGCTCCGGGTGCTGCTGCTCCGAATAGTTGTAAGAATCTTCGTCTATGCATGGTTTAGCTTTGGTGTTTCGCTCATAATCAACTGAATCGCCCTGCGAAGGGAATCGCAGCAGAACGGATGCCCCTCGACATTCTGAGATTCGCACCACGGGCAATTGATGGTTACAAGGATGCCCGGTATGGTTTGAACCTCTAACTGCTGGCGTAGGTTCTTAAACTTCGGAATTTCAGCTTCTATGGTCATCGCAGGCATGTCACGAAAATCAGAAGTGCCAGAGTCAGTGTCGAGATTACGAGATTCGCAATCGTGCAAGCCTTCATCGGCTGGCCATATTTCTGAGTGAGCCTTTCTTTTTAGGCAATCCCTTGCGGGCGGGCAGGCTGCCGGGTTTTGTGGCCGAATCCCACTCCGCCACAGCAGCCTTACCCCCTAGAGCTTTCAACCCGCTGGAGGAGTGCCCCCAGCGAGCTTGAGCTTTTGACTTCCACGGCACTTAGTTAAGTACCTTGACTGTCGGGTTGAGCAGCACCACGCCCGCTCCATCCGTACCAGTCGTGTGGTTATAGACGACTTCCAGTTTGGCATTCAGGGCCAAATTGAGGGAACCGACAGCGGCAAACAGAATGTTAGTCGCTCCGGTATGAATAGTGCCCGCAGCTACTTGACCCTCAGTTAGCCAGCCCATACCTGGCTGAATCGTCCCGCCAGTTGCCGTAGCCGCCGCGACCGTGGTAGTGAGGTCTTGGCAGAATGGCAACGACGCAGCGGCGGTCAATGTTTGAGTAATCTGAATATTCGATAATTCGACGGCAGTTCCAGCCGTCACATTTGACCCCTCAGCATCCCACCAGAGCTGGATATTTGTGATTGTGTCCGCCGTGGTCGAGGTCTTTGACAACATGCCGCAAACTTCAATGGTTCTTCCAACATAGTTCATGAAGTTTGGCGGTAGCGGAATCGTTCCCGCGACTTGACCAACGGTTGACTGGGCTGCTGAGGTAATCGGGAAGGACTGGAAGTTTGATTGCACGCCAGCCAACCCAACCCGGCTAGAAGGCACGTATTTGTAAATCGTGACTCCACCGTTAGACGGATTCAACGATTGCGCAGACACGCTATTAAGGTTTGGAGCCAACTGCGAAGTCACAACTGGGTAGCCCGTGACCTGCGCACCGCCCTTCGAGAACAGCCCAGCGGCCCCAGTCGCAGAGCTTGACTGCCCATAAGTAGTATTCACCAGAGCACAAGCCGGGGTAGTCGTTTCAAGCGTGGTCAGCGTGCATACACCCGATGAAATTGGCACAGCTTGCAATACGGTCGGCTGCGTTAGCAGTGGGATGTCATATGCCAGCGCGTAACTGCCACCGGACAATGACAAATAGGGTTTCCATCCTACCGCACCGGCAGAAGCAGCGGGTGCGCCAATATCAATCGCTTTTGAAGCGACTGAAGTGAAGCTGGCCGTGGTCGAACAGAGAGACTCGTTCCCATTGATGTCCACGTAGGTGATACAGCCATAAACCGTACCACTCCATGATGCCGAGCCAGCGACCGTAGCGTCCGAGCAGAATGTATGCGTCGAATCGCAAGCTGCCTGACCGGTTAGCGGAGTCGGCGTGGCTAGTACGGTAGTCGTTGCCGGAGTGATGTTCCAGTATTGAACCGACCCGGTACGGTCGTCTTCAATCGCTACAGACTGGTAGGGCACTGCCGCATAAGCAATGGCATTCGTTCCACCCAATTGCGACCAGTAGCCATCAATGGTAACTAAGCCGCCGCCGCCAAGAAACGCGTCATTAATCGCTTCTTGCAGCCCAGCCGTTCCAGAACTGATTGATACGCCTGCCCCGTGCAGGTTATTGAAGCTGGCCGTGACAGAGCAAGCCTGGGCGAATTGCGCCTGACTTGTGCACCCGGAAACAGCAGTCGGGGTGACCGTCTCTGCGTTTGAACCAATATCAACCGTGATAGGCGCAGACACGGACAGCGGGTAGATTTGACGGCCATCCGGCAGCGCGAACGACCCCGCGTTCAGCGTGATTGTCTGGCTGCCAGTTGCAGTGTTGCCGCTTGCAATCTTTAATGCCGGTGCGCTGTTAGGCGAAACACCATAGGCATAGCAGGCTGCCGCAAATTTACCGGATACACGAGAACCGCAAGTAGGCGGAGCTGGAGTTTGTGCTCCTGCAAGCGGGGTTAGCGGAAAGAACCCGCCGCAATAACCGCCAAAGAATACATCGAGCATCACATATAAAATCAAAGCCAACTTGAACCGTTTCATTTGAATTGTCTCCTTTTGAGGTTGGAACTTTAATACTCGGAACCTTCTGCGGCAG
>CAZVYV010000486.1:0-2757 GCA_964630985.1 uncultured Occallatibacter sp. | reverse complement strand
CGCGCCACTTCGGCCCGGATCCGCTCGATCTGCCAGCCGCGGAAACTCTCGTTCAAATACCTGCCTGCCGTCTCCAGCTCCACCGCCGTCATCTGGTGATCCACTGCCAGCACGCGATCCTGCACCGCGCCCGCCTGCGTCACCAGCACGGCCAGCACGCGCCCCGTCGACAGCCGCGAGAAGTGAATATGTTCCAGCACCTGTCCCGTGGTCGAGCTCGCCAGCGCCACTCCCAGCCCGCTCGAAATCAGCGCCAGCACGTGCGACGTGCGCTCAAGATAATCATTCGAACTGGACACGCCGGCAAAGCTTTCCTCAATTTGACCGCGGCGCGCTTCGCTCATTGGCGATTCTCCGCGTCCCCGCGCGTTGGCGCCGAGCCCCGTGGCCGTTCGCCCCTGGTGCGTGATCTGTTCCACGTAATACCGGAATGCGACTGCCGTGGGAACGCGTCCAGCCGATGTGTGTGCTTGCTCCAGCAGTCCTGCCTCGCCCAGCGACGCCATCACGTTGCGCAAAGTCGCCGAGCTCAGCCCATCCCGGTCGGCGAAAAAGTGCGCAACCGCCTGCGAGGCCACCGGTTCCCCGGTCGCGATATACAGCTCGATAATGGCCGTCAACACCAGCCGCTCTCGCGGGCTCAGGCGCGTCTCAGTCATCTTTGCTGTTCTCCGTTCTCTTCGGCACACAGCGCGAGCCGGCCAACAAGCAGTCTGCCGCCGAACCGTGTCTCGCCACTAAGTGCTTATATTTCCACCACTTAAGAAGAGAATTTTCCGCACATCCCCACCTTGATCTTACGGAGCGCGAGCCGTCACTGTCAAGACACGGAAGGTTACCCGCAAGGGTCTGCTGCGCCGTTTCCTTCAGGCCGGCTTTCTGCCAAATCCGCTCGAAAAAAAGGCTCGCCCCCGAAAAATATGAATTCTTCGGCCGCTTTCAAGTCTTTGATTCTCGATGGCTTTCTGGTGCCGTCCATTACCAAAGGCACCGCAGATAGTAACTTGCGAGACCAATTTGGTGCTAATGTTATGCACCGGCGTTTGCTGGGTACGCTACGCAGCAGGCCGCTCGACTTTGGTGTTTGTTGCCTTTCCAGGAGGGGCCCCCCATGAATCGAATCCTGCCACGGTTTCTCTCGCTTGTTCATCCCAGGTCCACCGTCCACTTCCTTGTTGCCATCGCGCTCGTGTCTGTCGCCTTGTTTGCCGCAGTCGCGCCCACCCAGGCGCAGTCCTCCGCGCAGCTCGACAAGCACTCTCGAAGAATAGAGAAGCGCCTCGCCAAATATCGCCAGGGCACATTTCTCGACTTTGAATTCCGCGACAGCTCGAAGACCTTTGGTTCCCTCGGCCCATTGTCGCCTGGCTCGTTCCAGTTCACTGATTCCGACAGCAACAAGACCCAGACGCACCTTTACTCGGATTTGGTGCATGTGAAACAGGCCAGGGAGTACATCGGCGAAGGCTCGGAGCCGCACCATCACGTGCGCCTGCTCGTGCCCGTGATCATCGGGGCTGGCGTCGCGGCCGCCGGTATCACTGCCTACGAAGTCCTGCACTAAGTTTCCGTGCTGAACGGCACATCGCGAGGCATGCAAGCCAACGCGTGCCCCGCGCTAGCTGCGTTCCCTCTCCACGCTCCGCTTTCCCTGTCTCCGGCTGATAGATTCTTTAGAGGGCCGTGCAAGGTCGTGCCCCGAAAGAGCCCCAAACCAGCCTATGCTCCATCCCACTGAAGATCTCCGCATCCAATGGACCAAGGTCGTTCTCCCACCTGTCTTTCTTGAGGAAGAGCTTCCCGTCACTGAAGCTGCGTCGTCCACCATCTACGACGCCCGCAACGAGATCATTTCGATTCTCAAGAAAGAAGACGACCGCCTCCTCGTTCTCGCCGGTCCTTGCTCCATTCACGATCCCCATTCTGCCCGCGAATACGCCCGCCTTCTCAAAAGCGCCATCGCCGAATTCGCCGCCGACCTGCGCATCGTCATGCGCGTCTATTTTGAGAAGCCCCGCACCACCATCGGATGGAAGGGCCTCATCAACGATCCGCATCTCGACGGCACCTACAAAATCAACGACGGCCTGCGCCTCGCGCGTCATCTTCTCATTGACCTCGCCGAAATGGGCGTGCCCACCGGAACCGAATTCCTCGACATGATCTCGCCGCAGTACATCGCCGGCCTTGTCTGCTGGGGAGCCATCGGCGCGCGCACCTCCGAGAGCCAGGTCCATCGCCAGCTTGTCTCCGGCGTGTCGTGTCCCGTTGGATTCAAGAACGCCACTTCAGGCGACGTTCAGGTAGCCGTTGACGCTGTGCTCTCCGCCGCCTGCTCGCACACGTTTCTCGGCCACACGCACCACGGCCAGTCGGCCATCTTTGTCACCGCCGGCAATCCCGACTGCCACATCATCCTGCGCGGCGGCCGCAAAACCGTCAACTACACAGCCGATTGTGTTGCGGAAACCGCTGCCCTCATGCAGAAGGCCGGCATCGCGCCCCGCATCATGATCGACTTCAGCCACGCCAACAGCCAAAAGGACTATCGACGCCAATCTATCGTTGCGAAAGACGTCGCCGCGCAAGTCGCCCAGGGCAACCGCAACATCATCGGCGTCATGATTGAGAGCAACTTGGTCGCTGGCGCGCAGAAGCTCGTTCCCGGCCAGCCGCTCGTCTACGGACAGAGCATCACCGATGGCTGCATCGACTGGAACGAAACCCGCACGCTCCTCGCCGAACTCGCCGCCGCTG
>CAZVYV010000485.1:0-2764 GCA_964630985.1 uncultured Occallatibacter sp. | reverse complement strand
CCTTAATCCGATGCCGACATTTCAAACGGATAGACCATCACGCGCGGTTCGACGTAAACCGGCTTGAGAGATTTGTCGCTTGGATCAAGGCATATCACCCAAGTCCCTTCGGCCGATTGCGGCATATAGAGGCCGTTAGGTTCTGGCTGATCGGCGTCGTATACATGGGATGATGCAATCGCTTGCGAGCCGTCTGGCCATAACGGATATGCGATCTTCGGTGATTTCGGAGCCGTATATTGCGTAGCATATGGGAAGCCATAACCGATCGATGTGGTCGGGCAGACCTTATGGCGCTTGCCGTTGAGATCGAGGAAATAGCTATAGGTTACGAGGTGTGGACTATCACGCAATTCGTAAATCGTCTTGAGCATGCGCTTCTCGGTAAAATTCGTGATCGCAGGCATTCCGACTACAGATGACGCTTGGTTGAGATTCATTTGCGTCTGGCGCTGCTCTCGCGCCGCACCGCTATCATCTTGCGCACAACCCGCAAGCATTAAGATTGAGAAGACGGCGATCAAGCTAAGATGTTTCAAAGGATTTATCCTCCTAGTTGTTGAATGAATGATTGAAGATCCGGCGGCAAGCGAGATCGATCGAAGGCGGAAGCCTCATGGAGTGCCATCGCGCGAATCGTATCGCGCTCATCATCAGACTTGGCCTGTTGATATTGAAGCTTCAAACGATATATCTCGCGCGTCTGACCTTCACTGTAGGCGCGAGATTGCAGCATCACGTCGCGACGCGTCGATTCGTATTTTGGCGCGAGGTAGGCGTAGAGATGATATCCGCCGATACTGAGACCCGTAAAGACAGCGATGACAACGACGGCGGCAAACAAGATGCTAAAAAAATCTTTCATTTATTTATTCCTTCTCACTTGTCCCTGATCTTGGTCAGGAGCGACAGCACCGAACCTGGGACGTCGTTGTGGTCCAGGTCAAGGTCGACATCGCGGATGTGCTCAAGTTGAGCGGTGCAGGGCCGCGAAGTATACTCAGTCATGCGCTCATCGAAGATCATGTTTTCTTTCGATCCAGGTTTGATCGGGTCTTGGTGTTCCCCCATAATCTCCAACTGCGTCCGGCGATTGGCCGCACTTACCTCCTGCTGAATTTGACCGAGCAGGAATTCATCGTGTCCGATCGTGTCCCTAAGCCGTCCCGGCAGTTTGAAATGCATGGTAACCGCCGCTTCGGTAGGTTTGCCCTGGGCAACGATCACCTGATATCCAGAGTCGAGCGAGTTCAGGCCGGACAAGATGCCGAGACAATCGGCGATGGTCAGGACTTTCGATGCCGCCACCATTTCTGGCGTCGGTTCAGCGGCCTTGGCCCCGTGAATAAGTGCGTATACCAGCAGCGCGCAAGCGGCGACGCCGAGAAACATCATCACCTTAACAACCAACCACAAGAAATCCTCGGGACGGCCGATCAGTCCATCCTCGTCGTCATCGATCATTCCGGCCGTGTATGGATCGATGAGGACGATTCGCGCGTTTGGAAACATGACTTCATCCATGACTTCGTCGTCGTTGAGAACAGGTTCATTCACTTGGTTTTTCTCCTTCAGGGTTAACTTTTGCATCGCGTTGGTGAGTTGGCCGGAATCAGGCATCTGGTAGCTCCATGGCGAACGTCGTCACGAAGCCTGGGAGAAACTGGACGTGCTTAACGGCGTCGGCCGGGATCACAATGCCGCCAGCATTTGCCGCTGCCTTGCACAACCAATTCTTATATACATCCCATTCGATACTTGCGCCCAATGGAGCGCGATTGTGGTTACTATGCACCCAGAGGCGCCCCCGCCCGTCTCTCCCGCGCCGGCTCTTGTACTCGCTCGCGAGCCACGTTGGCCATGTTTCTAGGGGAACGATGCGCTCGCAATCATCTTGGCTGGTCCACCATATCAGATACTTCTCGGACATTCACGCATCCTCGGTCTGTTTGACGGGATTGAGCAGCGCGGTCAGAGCACTGATGTCGGTCTTGTGCTCTTCAAGCGGGCGAAAACGCTTTTGAAACCACCTTCCGTCAGCCCCCCATATCATCAAAAATTCACCGTCAGAAAATAGATAGGAGATTTTATATATTTTCCCAAGAGAAAAAGGACACGGATAATTGTAGTGCCCTGGACTAGCGTCAACGCACACCACTTTCTGACCGATGTAGAACATCTCAGCCCTCCTCACGATATTCGTATCGATTGACGTTCTGCGTACCATGCCCTATCTCCCTGATCGCGGTCACGGTGTCGCGCAACAGAAGGTCAAGCTGTCCGTACATCCTAGACAGGATCAGGTAAACTTGGATATCGAAGTCAGATTGTAGGGTCATTTGGTTGATCGTCTGTCTATCTGTTCGATTTCTGCCACGAGAAGGGCCGCCGCTTTTACAAGGAGTTCTCGTGCCGATTCATGATACGGAAATTTCCAATTCGGCCATGGCCAGAATAAATGTCCGGCACCGATGTGGCCAGCATTCTTGCCTTGGAACGGAGCAGTTCCGATAGTTGAAAAGATCGGAGTATCGCCACCGGGACAGGCGCGCAACGCATAGGATATTGCACCAAGACGTAACTCACCTTTCTCGTACAGGAAATCATCACGTTCTGGGGTGAATCCCTTCTCGTCGATCTGTCTCTTCCGTTCGTCCGCAATTTCATCGATTACGCTCATTGACGCGCCCTTTTTCCAGCCTGTTCAGCCTTCCAGTCCTCGTGACACGAAGGGCAGGCGTGAGCCCACTTTCCGTCCGGCCCC
>CAZVYV010000484.1:0-2771 GCA_964630985.1 uncultured Occallatibacter sp. | reverse complement strand
TGCGCCAGGCTTTCCTCGCCGCTCATGGCGAGGATGGAGTGGCCGAAGGCCATCAGGATGCCGAAGAAGCCGAAGATCGGCAGCCCACGGCCCCGCAGAAAGCCGAGGGCATCGTCGCTGAAATGGAGGTGAGACGGGATGGGCGATGGAGGCAGGGACGCGCCGCGTATCCACACCGTGTACGTACCCCAGATGAACAGAACCACCACCATCACAGTGGTGATCTGCATAACCCGCAGCGCCTTGTCGCTGGACTCTTCGATCCCCTTGATGTTCTGCCACCAGTAATAAATCGTCACCACCGCGCCCAGCAGCGCGGAGGTGTAATCCATATTGAACTGGATCGGTTGGCCGCCTGCGCCAATCATTGCCGGCGGCAGCCAGTGCGCTTGATTGGCCACCGTCAACAGCTCGTTGACCATGCCGGTGATGTATTGGCCGGCAGACACGCCGGAGATCGGGCCGGTAAGAATGTAGTCGAACATCAACGCCGACACGCTGAGCTTGGCGAATCCTCCGCCAAGAGCTTCCTTGACCACGCGGTAAACGCCGCCGCGGGTGAACATCGAGCAGCTCTCGACATAGACCGCGCGCACGGCGAAGCTGAACAGCATGATGCCGAGAATGAACCAGGGGGCGGCGGCTCCGACTGCCTGCTCGGCGATGCCGCCGGCGTAGAAAGCGGAGGAGCCCAAATCATTGAGGACGATTGCGGCAGCGCGCCAGAAGGAAATGAACGTGAGCATCACCGAGGAGGCGACGATGAGTCGCACACGGTCAGTCGGAGGTGCCACGGTCGTTCGGGTAGAGGCCATCGCTAGAGGCTGCTATTCACTTTCACGCGAGCGGGCGTTGCGAGCCAAAATTATGCCCCACGACGTCCGCCGATTTGACGAAATGCCGTCGAAACGGAGGCAGGAGGCAGAGCTCGAAGGTCCGGCGAGGCGCAGCCGGTGGTTGAAAATCGTTTGAGCGAAACCACCGCTCTGCGACGAGTCTAATTTTCAATCAACACAGTGTCAACGAGAAATAAAGATACGCTGATTCTTATGAATGCTAAGCGCACGGTTTCGACTCTGACGGAGGCGCTGAGCGGGAAACCAAGTCTCTGAATCCAGACGCTTACGCTCGGTAGGAGCGGCTGCAACTCCAGCATTGATGGTTTGGTTCCAATGGGATTGGTTGGCCGGACGAAGGCCGACGTTGAAGGCGGGTATTCGAGGGGTTCAGTCTTTGCCGAAAAGCTCTTTGCCGTCCTCAACGAAGCTGATCAGCACGACAACCGCAGACCCGATCATTCCGAAGAGGAACATCGCTTCCAGCACACGAATTGCTGCGACGGCCAAGATCATGTTGTCGATTCTAGACCGGTTCCTGAGTTATTGTCGCGTTTTTTTGTTGTGCAAAGTGGCTCTTTTCGAAGAAAGAGAACCTTGAGCGCAGCGGCTTCGGGATACAGTCACTCAGGAACCGGTGTAGCGCAACTCTGCCGCAACCCGAATGCTTTACACTCGCCGCAGTATGCAATCGTCTTTTTTGGTTCGGAGATGGAGAACGTGGGCCGCGGCGGTACTCTCCGCCGCTTTGCTCGAGTTGCCTTTCCCGTTCGCCGGGCCGATGCCTCCGTGGCGCTCTGTGTTTGCGTGGTTGGCGCTCGTTCCGCTGATCTGGGCGGTTCTGTCCGACTCTAGCAACAAAAACAAAGACGATGCGAGGGTCCACCCCACAGACAAGGACCCGTCTGTGGGGACCCCGGAGGTGGGGCACCCGCTTTCGAACGGACAATCGGATCGGCGCCATTCGCTGCGCCGCGCGTTCTTCATTTCTTATCTCTGTGGTGTGCTTTGGTACGTCGGGAACTGCTACTGGATTCGCGACACCATGATGCATTACGGCGACATGCCGCCGCTCGCGCCGGAATTGCTCACGCTGGGATTCAGCCTGGTGCTCGGGCTTTATTTCGGGATCTTCGGGTTGGGACTTGCGCTGGTTCGGCGGGCGACGGGTTCCACACGGATGGCGTTGGCGTTTGCGCCGTTTCTCTGGACTGGCCTTGACCTCGCAGCCGCGCGCATCACGAGTGTTCCATGGGACCAGCTTGGATACTCACAGATCGACAACGCGCTGGTTAATCAGCTCGCGCCGTTTACGGGTGTCTACGGCATCACCTTCGTTCTCGTTGCGGTAAACGCGCTTCTTGCGGGTACTTTGTTGGTTGATCGCGGCTCCAAGAGCGGCATTGCAGGCCGTTGGGCCTGGGCCGCTTGCGGCACGGTTCTCTTCGTCTCCGGCTACTCAGGTGTTTTTGTTCCGGCTCCCAACACTGAGCCAACTGCGACCGCAGTCCTTATTCAACCGAATCTCGACGTGGGCGCGGCAGACAATTGGCCGGGCCCCGAGTGGGACCGCCATATCGCCGATTTCACGCACCTGGCCGGTGAAGAATGCAAGACGTACATCGCCGGAATTCCGCAAACCGGCGCGCCCGCGGGCGAGATTATCTGTCCGCCTTATCCCACTCATCCCGATCTCGTGGTTTGGCCCGAATCGCCGGCGCCCTTCATGGAAGGCGACGCGAGCTTTAAGCAGGCCATGCGATCTATTGCGATGACGACGCAGGCGCCTCTCGTGGTGGGAGGGATCGGCGCTGATTTTTCGCAGCAGGAGAATGCCTGGCACGAGTACAACTCCGCGTTCATCGTGGATGACAGTGGAAGGATCGTTGGGCGCTACGACAAAATCCACCTCGTGCCTTTCGGCGAATACATTCC
>CAZVYV010000483.1:0-2780 GCA_964630985.1 uncultured Occallatibacter sp. | reverse complement strand
GATGTTCGAAAATCCCGTGGACCCGGAGTTTGGGCAGGGATATTCGGTCGAGTAGTCGGCGAGTTCGGGTTCAGCTGGATTGCGGCGGATCGCAGGTTGGGGAAGCTGATGCGGGTAGTTCGGGACCCTCGTATTCAAACTTGCGCAGATTCCTGAGACATTCCGTGAGCGCGCCCATCAGTGTCTCGGCCCAGCCGCAGGGCTGGAAACTTGCGGTTTTCTGATTCAGCGCAAGATCGGCCTGAGCAAAGAATTTCATGTCGGTGGTTTTTGCCGAAGCAAATTCCTTGATCGTGATGCGCGCTTCAACCTCGCCCGAGGCATGCTTTTTCTTGATGGAGAAGAAGTGCAATCTGGCCAGGGCTTCCGAGGGATCCTTCTCGACGAACTTCCAATCTTCCACGTTTTGACCTCCGTTTCTGCACAGTTTACGGTGCGAGACAGAAGATGGGGCGGATTTCTTGCGCTGGTTAACCGCCTATTGCGCCGCTCGGAGCCGAGCGCCCCTGCCCGACCAACGCGAATGGGACCGGCGACACGGGATTTCCGGAAAGGAACCAAACGTTTGTGAATTCCGTATGAACCAATCATGGAGTGCGTGGGTGCATTAAGCTGGAACGGGGCAGGTTGGGGTGCCGCAATGGCACGCCGCGATGCCCGGGATCCGGCACAAAAAAGGCCGCGGGCCCAGGAGTTTTCCGCCGGGGCCTTGGCTGAGGTACCGGCGAGCCGCGCAGCGCGCGCGGAGGTGAGACCGCTGGAGCAAGACTGGGCTCAAATCGTGCACCGCTGCATGGATGGAGACTCGGGCGCATGGGCCGAGATGGTCCGCACGCATCAGAAGCGTGTGTACGGGCTGTGCTACCGGTTTACCGGGAATCCGGCCGACGCCGAGGACCTGACCCAGGACGTCTTCCTGAAGATCTATTCGAATTTGGGCAGTTTTGATGCCACACGCGGCAGCCTGCCGGTGTGGATCACGACCATGACGCGGAACCTGCTGGTCGACAACTTCAGGCGGACGCGCAACCAGAGGGCGACCGGCTCACTGGACGACGGGTGGGACGAGGCGGAAGAGCTGAAGCCGGCCGACCGGCTGATGGCGAAGGGGCCTTCTCCCCATGAGTTTGCCGCGCGCAAGGAACTGGCCAACATGGTGCAGGGAGCCTTGGCGAAGGTGAGCGTGGAGCTGCGCGAAGCGGTGATCCTGAGGGACCTTCAAGACCTTGATTATAAAGAGATTGCACAAGTACTGGCGATTCCCGAGGGAACGGTGAAGTCGCGCATCAGTCGGGGCCGGGCGGAACTTGCAAGGCTCCTGGAACGTAACAAGCTGGAGGTGATGTAGCGATGACAGAGCGCACACAATTTCCGAATTCTCCGGCCTGCGGCGCGTGGGAGACGCTGCTGGCGGATGCTCTGGACGGGCTGTTGAAGCCCGAGGACGAAGCGCAGTTCGCGGCGCACAAGGCCACCTGCGCAGCATGCGCGGCTCTCTATGAGGAAGCGCGAAAGGGACGCGAGTGGCTGGAGTTTCTCTCTCCCGAGCCTGAAGTGCCGGCCGGGCTGCTGGAAAAAATTCTGGCGCATACGGGGCCTGGACACGCGGCGAGCATGCCGGTGCCTGCATTGGCCGGATCGAGATCCGTTCCTGCATTTGTGCCACCGGTGTGGCAACAGCAGGGATTCATGGCGCGGACACGGCAAGCGATGCAACCCGGGCTTCTGATGACGGCGGCGATGGCATTCTTCTCGATCGCGCTCACCTTGAACCTGACCGGTGTGCGGCTGTCGACTCTGCGGTTGGCCGATCTGCGGCCGGTTGCGGTGCGGTCGTATATGGAGCGGCAGTTGAACATGGCTTCGGTTCCCATCGTTCGGTATTACGACCATTTGCGGTTTGTGTATGAAGTGGAATCTCGAGTGCGGCAACTGCGCAGCCAGGGCCAGGGCAATGGCGATCAGAACGCGACGCCGAGCGGCAACCAGGATCAGAAACAGGGGCAGCCGGTGACACCCGGAGAGACGAAACAGAATCCCGGGAAGAACGACGGCGGGGGTCGCCTGGACCCTCAGCAGCCGCCGGACAATTCAGTGGCAGAGCCGGCGTCAGGCCAAATGAATGACTTTGTGGAAACTTCGTTTCACTTGCACGGCAACAGAGGGCGATCCGACAGCTCCGCAGGGAGAGCACGGGAAGGGAGCAAGGTATGGATTGCGTAAATCATAGCGGTGTAAATGCGACGGCTTTTTGCCAGAATTGCGGAAAGCCACTGTGCCAGGCGTGCGTAAAGACTGGGGCAGGTGGACAGATCTTTTGCGAGCCGTGCTGGATGGCGTGGAACGGCGGACAGCAGCCCTTTGTGCCACCGCCCGTGGGAGCTCCGAATCCGGTGGTGGCGGGACTTCTGGGGCTGATTCCCGGCGTTGGCGCGATGTACAACGGCCAGTTGATCAAGGGGCTCATTCACGTGCTGATCTTCGCGGTGCTGGTGAGCGCGGCGCACGTGTACGGAATCTTCGGACTCTTCATCGCAGGCTGGGTCTGCTACCAGGTTTTCGAGGCTTATCACACGGCGAAGGCGCGGCGCGACGGCGAACCATTGCCCGATCCGCTGGGGCTGAACGAACTAACCAATTTGTTTGGCGCAGGCGGACGTATGAACCAGGGAATGCCGCCCGCTGGGCAGCCGGGAAGCGCGCCGGGGCCTGTTGGAGCGGGGCCGGCGAGCCCGTATCAGGCGCCCGGCCAGGCGCCGAATCAGGCGCAGTATGAGCCG
>CAZVYV010000482.1:0-2786 GCA_964630985.1 uncultured Occallatibacter sp. | reverse complement strand
GCCGACGCTCTACGAGGAATAAAGATGCGCCTGCTGATTGTTGACCCATCGGGGAATGGATTGGACTTTGCCATGCGAGCGCAGAGGCATGGGCACGACGTGCGCCTGATGATCCGGCAAAGCGAGAAGACAAAGCACATTGGGCGCGGACTCGTCGAGATCGTCGCAGCCTACGAGCCCTGGATAAGATGGGCCGACTTGGTGTTCATGACCGATAACACCAAGTACACCTACGATCTCGACCAGCGCTGGCGGCTCGCAAATGTGAAGATCGTCGGAGCGTCGGTCGAGACGGCTCAATGGGAGATCGATCGTGTCAAGGGCATGCAGGTCTTCAAGAAGGCCGGCATCGAGGTTCCGCCCTATCGGGAGTTCACCGACTATGACAAAGCGATCGCATACGTCAAAAAAGAAGATCGCCGCTTCGTCAGCAAGCCGTGCGGGGAGGTTGAAGACAAGTCGCTCTCCTACTGCGCCAAGTCGCCGGTCGACATGGTGTTCATGCTGCAAAGGTGGAAAAAGCTCGGCAAGCATAAACAGAGCTTTATTCTGCAGGAGTTTATTAGCGGAACCGAGATGGCTGTCGGCGGCTGGTTTGGTCCTGGTGGCTTTAATGCAGGCTGGTGCGAAAACTTCGAGTTCAAGAAGCTGATGGTCGGCGACATGGGGCCAGCGACCGGAGAACAAGGGACGGTGCTGCGATATGTCAGAACAAGTCGACTTGCAAAGCGCGTACTGGAACCACTATCGGAGGCTCTACGCAGCGCTCGCTACTGTGGATACGTTGACGTCAACTGCATCATCGACGAACGGGGTCGACCTTGGCCCCTCGAATTTACAATGCGACCGGGCTGGCCTACTTTCAACATCCAGCAGGCTTTGTGCTCCGCGGACCCCGTAGAGTGGCTTGCAGCGCTCCACGCAGGTAAGGACACGAAGCCGTGGCAGATGAACACAGTGGCGACTGGCGTCGTCGTCTCCATTCCCGACTATCCCTACTCGCACTTGACGAGGAAGGAAGTGGTGGGGATCCCGGTCTATGGGCTGGCCGACATGGAGAACATCCACCCCTGCGAGATGATGCTCAAGACCGCGCCGAACGAGGTGAAGGGCGCGATCGTGGACATGCCGATGTTGTGCACGGCGGGGGACTACGTGCTGGTGGCGACGGCGACGGGCGAGGACGTGCAGGCCAGCGTCAAGGCGGTCTACAAACGCTTGGAAGGGATTTCGCTGCCCAACTCCCCGATGTACCGGACGGATATTGGCAAGCGACTGGCAAAGCAGCTGCCGAAGCTGCACGCGATGGGCTACGCGACCGGCCTGGAGTTCTCGACACCTCAACGCAGCTTGAGCGCGTAACGCACAAGGCCTTGGAGGTCGCGGAAGACTATCTCAGCGAGGACTGGCGTGGGGTGGCGGACGAAGACCGCGGCGCGATCATCCGAGCCCAGACGAGCACGATTGGAACCATACTTGCGACCCAAGCAAAAGTCGACGAAGGGCGTCTTCGCCGTGCCTCGGTCGATCGGCTCCCCGAGCTTTTGAAACTTGTTGCGGAAGTCGAAGCTCGGCTCCCCGCTGTGATACCTCAGCCGGTAGTCGACGTGGTTCCCGATTAATGCCGCAGGATCGACGACAGTCAGTCGCCAAGACGGCGCTGCTGCGCCCCAGGAGACGACAGGCGCAAAAGCGCAATGAGTTTATCTTGGACTTTGCTGCTTGGTACGCTGCCATCTTGGAGCGCATAACCCCACGTAATATCGATTAGTTTGCGTATACTTGGAAATTGCTGCGCCCCAGGAGACGACAGGTGATAAAGGGCTTCATCAATGCGAAGGACGGCGGTGCATATTTTACATTTTTCGGAGACGACATCACAATAATGGATCGGCGCTAAATCTTTTCTCACGCCCTCCAACGACTCTCGCGCTTCGGAAAGTTGGGCATAGAGTTCCTTCTTCCAATCAGATTCGTTCGCCAACGCCTGTTTGAATACGTCGATCTCAGCCCGCGCGGTGTTCAACAAGTCAGTTGCCAATTCGCGTTCGTTGATGACGCACCTGACATGCTCTTTCAATAACCCGATCTCAGCCAGCGCCGCATCGCGTTCGGTGCGGAGGGTATTGATGGCAGCGCGAAGAATGGGAAACGTCACGTTCTCGTCGTTGATTTGCAGGTTCAAAGCCCGCACCCCCTCATAGGCGTCCCGCAATCGGTCGCTCTTGTCTAAGGCTGCATCGCGTTCGGATATAACCTTGAGCGTTTCGAGCGTGGCACTTCTCAATACAGATTGGAGTTCTTTAATTGTTGCATTCTTTGTCATCAAATCATTCTGTGCCGCATCGAGTTCGGTGCGGAGCCGGGCGATCTCGGCATCTTTCTGATCCGGCGTTTGGTTTTCGTGTTTCGCCTTTTGATAGGGGTGAAAGAACTCACGTGTCTTGCAGGTGCTCATGTCAGTTTCCTTTCTTCCCGGAGGATGCCTTCTTCTTGTATTCCCCACACACGTCGGAGTTATACCTATCCTGGAAAACGGGGAATCGCTGGCATTTGCCGTCCCTAGATAAAAAACTACTGTCATCAGGGTCGTAGGGGTGAAAGAACTCACATGTCTTGCAGGTGCTCATGTCAGTTTCCTTTCTTCCCGGAGGATGCCGGGGCGGTTTTGTTTCAGTCTCCTCCGCGCAGGACGCGCCGCCAGTTCAGCGCCAGGATGAGCGCGCACACGATGGCAACAGCCCAGAATATCGGCCAGATGTCGGGGGTCATGGTGCACATTAGCC
>CAZVYV010000481.1:0-2792 GCA_964630985.1 uncultured Occallatibacter sp. | reverse complement strand
ACAGGCCTACGCCGCCTTGCGGTAGCGCACCACCAGCAGCGTCAGGTCGTCTGACTGGCTCGCTCCCCGTGTAAAGGCTCGCACCGCATCCAGGATCGCCTGCTTCAGATCTTCAACCGACTCGTCCACCCGGCCCTCAAGCACCTTGCTCAGCCCCGTAACCTCAAAGAGCTCATGATCGGGATCCTCGGCTTCCGATACGCCATCGCTGAAGAGCACTAGCGTGTCTTCCGGCTCGAGCTGCAGCTGCGCCGACGGGAAATCGGCCTCCTCAATCAGGCCAACAGGGAACGATCCCTCCGAGTAAAGCTCGGTCACTTTCCCCTGGCGAAGAAGCAGCGGCGACGGGTGTCCCGCCTTGATGTATTCGAGCACGCCGTCTGCGCCCACCATGCCGATAAACATGGTGGCATAGCGGCCCACCTCGGAGTGATGGCAAAGGAACCGGTTGATGTGGTTGAAGACCTTCACCGGGTCGGCGCCCATCGACATTCCCGACAATGCGCCTTGCAGCATCGTCGTCAGCAGCGCCGCGCCGAGCCCCTTGCCGCTCACGTCGGCAATTAGAACTCCGGAGCGATTCTCGCTCACCGGAAGCACATCGAAATAGTCGCCGCCAACTTCATGGCAGGGATAGTGCACGCCGGTCACGGCCAGGTGCGGAAAATCGTTCAGCCCGTGCGGAAGCAGCGCCTGCTGGATGGTTCGCGCAATCGACAGCTCCTGCTCCAGCCGCTGGCGCTCGCGTTCGCGCTCCACCAGCCGCGCATTGTCCATGATGCTTGCTGCCTGCACGGCGAGCGCGTCCAGAATCTGGCGGTCAAGCGCCGAGAACGCGGCGATGCGGCGCGAGTCCAGATAAATCAACCCCAGCAATTGGCCAGACCCCTGCTCAGAGCCCGTGTCGGCGGTCGAGCGCGACGACGCGTACAGCGGAATCGCCACCACCGCGCGCAGTCCCTGGATGACGATGCTCTCCGCAGCCTTCAGATCCAGACCCGCCAGGTTCAGGTCTTCGGTGATCACGGCCGACTTTTTGCTGATCGCCTGGTTGATCGCTGTCTGGCTGGGGTTGAGTGTTTCCGGCGGCAGGTCCTCGGCCTTGTTGCTGCGGGCCTGGTGGACTCGCAATGCGCCCGACGCGTCAGGCTCGATCAGCAAGCCGCGGTCGGCGTGCGTAACAGAGATCGCATGATCCAGCATTGTGCCCAGCACGGCATCGAGCGGCAGCTGCGAGTGCAGCAGCGAAGTTGCCTCCAGCAGCAGGTTCAGCCGGTTTAATCCGCTGGTAACTGTCGTGCCAGTGAAATCGGAAATGGAGCCGATGCGCGTGAGCAGGTTGGCCACCGACTGCGGGCTCGGCGCGGGCGCGGCTGCTGCCAGATGAAAAACGACCCGGTAACTGTCTTCCAGGCCAAAGGTGATCAGGTCGCCGTCGCGCAGCATGTGCTGCTGAATTTTGGCGCCGTTCACAAACACACCGTAGCGGTTGCCGCGGTCAAGCAGCTTGTAGCCGGTGCCTTCGGCGACAATCGTTGCGCAGCGGCGCGAGATGCGCCCGTCGTCCAGTTGCAGCTGGTTGTCACCCTCGCCGCCGCGCCCAATGTTGAAGGGCTCCTGCGTCACGGCAACCTTCTCCCGTGAGCTGTCCGGGGCAACGATTTCCAGCACCGCTTCGGTTTGCAGGGAATGTTCGACCATGGGAAATGACGTGGGCAAATTCTAACATGCGGCATCGACAAGACTTTGAGCCGTGAGGCGAAGCCCTTCGGGCTAGCACTTAAGTATCAAGTCCTGGAGTGCGAGTGATGTAAGTCACTGTGTGTCGTATGTTCGTGCGTCCATGATTTTGGCAGATGGGCGAATAAACTCGCCTCAGAGGCCCCGTGTCAATTCCATCACCTGCCGAGCTCCGCTTGCAATGCGGGGCATCGCATACGAAGGCCGCTCCCGCTCCACTCAATTGCATTTCTTGCGATGCTGAGATTCCAAGTTTCGCAAAGTTCTGTGAGGTGTGCGGTGCCACTCAGAATCATAAGGCCCTGCCCATTCAAGAGGATGAATTTGCTGTCGCAGCACAAAGGGCATCTTGGATGTCGTCCTACTTCCCTGAAAATTCATCGTTAGGCGGTCTCGAATCTCGAAGCGCGACGAACCAAGCATCGTATCCTCTCGAAACTACGGCTCAGTACATTCCTGGGATGACGTCTCAGAACGGGCCAGGTGATGCGACAGATCAGGCCGAAGCTGCCACCCGGTGTCGCAAAGCCGCCGACCGGGGAGATGTAGAGGCCCAGTTCAATCTTGGCGTGATGTACGAGAACGGACGTGGCGGTTTGGCGAAAGATGATGCCCAGGCTCTCTCCTGGTATCAGAAAGCCGCCGACCAGGATGATGCGGAGGCTCAGTACAATCTTGGCTTAATGTTCTGGCATGGGCTCGGTGGCTTGGCGAAAGACGAAGGTCAGGCGGTCTATTGGATATGGAGAGCCGCCGACCAAGGGGATGTGGACGCGCAGTTCAATCTTGGCGTCATGTATGAACGAAGACAAGGTGGTTTAGCGAAAGACGATTCCCAGGCGCTCTCCTGGTATCAGAAAGCTGCCGACCAAGGTGATGAGGAGGCTCAGGCCAGCATCGGCAGGTTAGAGCTGGAAAGCGAGAATGCAGACGGACCGGAGAAGCAGGTAAGCATTCACGCAGGGTGCAATGACGATTTGTTTTGATAATAAGAGGCAGTTTCTATGGAAATCGGCTAATCCGTCGATCCTATGGTGGCGGGAGGCAGGATC
>CAZVYV010000480.1:0-2795 GCA_964630985.1 uncultured Occallatibacter sp. | reverse complement strand
CCGGCGACGTGGCGCTTTGGATCCACCGACGCTGCGGCGCCGATCGCGCAAACGCTGGTCATGCAGAACGTCGTCGCGGGGACCAGCAACACCGCTGGCGCGAACCTGACCATCGATGGCTCACAGGGCACCGGTACGGGCCCCGGCGGCTCCATCATCTTTCAGGTGGCGCCGGCCGGCAGCACAGGCACGGCGCAGAACGCGCTGTCGCCGGCGCTCACGCTGAATAGCGCAAAGCTCGCGACATTCGGCGGCCACGTCTTGGTCGAGGGCGTCACGTCGACCGGAGCGACCGGAACCGGGGCTCTGGTGTTCGGAACGTCGCCAACGCTGGTAACCCCGGCGCTTGGAACGCCATCATCCGTCAACCTCGCAAACGGCACAGGGCTGCCCATAGGCACCGGAGTTAGCGGGCTCGGCACGGGCGTGGCAACGCTGCTCGGAGGGGCTTCATCGGGTACGGGTGGCCCAGCTGGGACGACGTCGCCAGCATTCGTAACTCCAGCGCTTGGGGTAGCTTCAGGAACGTCACTAACCTTAGGGGTTTCACAGGGCTCTACAACATCGCACCTTAGCCTTGGAAGTTCGTCTGCGAACAGCGAACTTTCCGTAGGTCAGGGAACGAACTACCTATCAATACTTTGGACTGAGAACGCCACTCCATCACTGGCTTCTGTTGGAATTACTACTGCGTCATACGCAAACCCCATAACCATCGACGGTAGCAATGTCAGCATCCAGGGATTGAGCGGTGGCACACTCTCGCTGCTGGGAAAAACATTCGCGCTTGGTGGCAACTTCGCCATGTCCGGAGCGTTTGGTTTCACTGGCACCCTGACTGGCGCGACCAACGTCACGTTTCCGACCAGCGGAACGCTGATCAGTTCCGCATCGTTAGGGACCGGGGTTCAGACTGCCCTTGGGACAAACGTCGGGAACGCTGGGGCAATCGTAGTGAACGGTGGCGCATTGGGCACGCCATCGTCAGGCGTCGCAACCAATCTATCCGGAACTGCGCCCAGTCTGACAGCAGGGACGGTCACCACCAATGCCAACCTAACGGGTCCAGTGACTTCGGCTGGTAACGCCACCACAATCGGCGCAAATCAGGTATCCCGCGCTAATGACGCGCAGGGTATCGCTCGCTCCGTCATCGGTGTCACTGGCAACGCTACGGCGAACGTCGCGGATATCCAAGGCACAGCAAATCAGGCGCTGGTCGTCAACAGCGGAGGGACGGCGCTCGCCTTTGGACAGGTCAATCTAGCCTCAAGTGCGGCTGTGGTTGGGACTCTTCCGGTCGCCAATGGCGGCACTGGGGACACCGGAACGGCGTGGACTTCGTACACTCCAACTATCACCTGTGGTGCTGGATCTGTGACCACGTCAACATCGCTCGGAAGATTCAAGACTCTGGGAAAAACTGTATTCCTAAACTTAGACGTGACGACCACAGCCATCGGTACGTGCGCGACGTCAATTTCTCTTTCTCTCCCGTCTGGAGTGACCTCGCAGTCCCATGCTATTCTAGCAGGGCGTGAGACGGCGGTTGCCGGAGTCGGGTACCAGGGCAACATATTGGCGGGCGCAACAACATTAGGAGTGGCGGTTCAGTCGGGAGGACCGACGACGCCAGTCAATGGTTCTGACTACATTTTTACCGGCTCTTTTGAGAGCCAATGAGGAAAATATTTTCATGAAGAAGCTGACTCGTCGTCAAGTTATTCTTGGTGCGGTGGCGACCTCCGCAATTATAACTTCTCCCCGCTTGGCTCTGGCCGGTGTCACCCTGACACCTGATCCTTCTGGAGATGATTGGACACAAGTTACGGCGGCCTTCTCTACGCTACGATCTTCTGGGAGCGGTTGGGTTGAATTTTATCAACCGGGTGCAGTACCGTTCAATCTCAAGAAATCGGTAGACGGGACTGGCCTCGGAAATGCCGATATTCGGTTCTCTCCCGGCACCACGTTTCGGTGCGATGGTTTTACTGGTGACGGGAATGGTCGATCCGCACCGATGATGGATTTCTCCAACTCCTTCAAATTCTCTCTCACGGGAGAGGGAAGCTATGCTGGATTATTCGTTGGGATCGACGGATCTTCTCCATCCGGTACCGTTATTCCAAATTGCCCATTTCTGATTTCTAATGTTGATACCAAGGGCATAAACAATCTGAGCACCGAGGGAAGTTTTTCCTCTGCGAGCGTTGCCATTGTGTGTTGTAGCGATGTCGATGTGATCGGAGGGGCTCACGTCAATCGTAACTCTGTTGCTCCAGTGCTCATGATCAGCAGTAATCCAGATTTCAGCCTGTGGTCCCCATACTCGACATTTCCGGCTCCAAATACGTTCGTTAATGATATATTTGTGCGAACTAGAATGCATGCATTGGGAGGGCAATTTTGCTCAATCTATCTTCGCAATGCTCACAATATTATGTTCGAGCACTGTTTGATGGACAATAACTGCTCCGGTGGAGTGCAGATTTTGGCACAGACCAGCGATCAGTCAACGCCTCCTGTCCACGCTGTGAACGACGAAATATCAATTATCAGTGGCAAGAGTTATTCAGAACTTGGTGTCGCATTAGGCGCGGTGGTGGAGTGCCAATCTCCAGCGTCATGCACCAACCTAAAGATGGTTGGTTTTGGAAATGCCGGGATACCGAATACAATCGGAACTGGCAACTTCGCTGGATTGCAGGTAATTTAACAAAGCGCCGCACTGCAGCATAACTCGGGACATCACCATGACCATGCCAACCCACCGCAGCGAGGACCGATAGATGGTA
>CAZVYV010000479.1:0-2798 GCA_964630985.1 uncultured Occallatibacter sp. | reverse complement strand
CCGAGTACGACGCGCTGATGAACGAGCTGAAGAAGCTCGAAGCCGCGCATCCCGATCTGGTGACTCCGGACTCGCCAACGCAGCGCGTGGGGGGCAAGCCGGCAGACGGTTTCAAAAAGGCGCAACACTCGCGGGCGATGTTGTCGCTCGACAACGCCTACTCCGCCGAAGAGCTGGCCGATTGGGATCGCCGCGTGCACGAGCTGGCGGGCAAATTGCCGGTGGAATACACTGCCGAGCTGAAGCTCGACGGACTGAGCGTGGCTCTCAGTTATGAAACGGGTGGTGGCGGAGCACAGCTTACCATGGGCCTGACTCGCGGCGACGGGCAAACCGGAGAAGACGTTACCTCGAATATTCGGACCATTCGCAGCATCCCGCTTTCGATCTCCGCTGAAAAACTGAAGAAGACCGGTGTACCAGCCGGATTTGAAGTGCGCGGCGAAGTGGTGATGCCGGCGGCGGCGTTTGTGCAGATGAATGAGGAGCGCGAGCGCGAAGGGCTGCCGGCATTCGTGAATCCGCGCAACTCCGCGGCGGGCACGCTGCGCACGCTCGATTCATCGGTCGTTGCCAAGCGGCGGCTGGTTTTCTTTGCGTATTTTCTGCTGGTCAACGGCGAATACTTTGTCGCCGGGCAGACGGCCACGCTCGATGCGCTCACCAAGCTCGGCTTTCGCGTGAATCCGCATCGGGAGCGCGTGAAGAATGTCGATGGGATGATGAAGTTCATCGACGACGCAGAGAGCAAACGCGCGACGCTGGGCTACGAGATCGACGGCGTGGTGCTGAAGGTGGATGCGCACGGCACACAGCAGCGGCTCGGCTACACAGGCCGCGCGCCGCGCTGGGCCATTGCCTACAAATTCACCGCGCGGTCGGCCATCAGCAAACTCGAAGACATCATGATCACCGTGGGTCGCACAGGCAAGCTCACACCAACCGCGGTGCTGACGCCGACCTTTATTGGCGGCGTAACCGTGAGCCGCGCCACTCTGCACAATGCGGATTTTATTGAGCGGCTGGGGCTCAAGCTCGGAGATTACGTAAAGGTGGAGCGCGGCGGCGACGTGATTCCCAAGATCGTTGAAGTGGTGCAGGACAAGGATCACCCGCGCGGGAAGCGCACGTTCGAGTTTCCATCGAAATGCCCGGAGTGCGGAAGCAAGGTTGTACGCGCAGAGGGCGAAGCTGATTGGCGCTGCGTGAATGCCGACTGCCCGGCCAAGCTGCGCGAAAGCCTGCTGCACTTCGGCAGTCGCGGGGTCATGAACATTGAGGGGTTGGGCGACGCCGCTGTGCAGCAATTGCTCGACCGGAAACTTGTGCATAGCGTAGCCGATCTCTATTCGCTGACCGAGGAACAGCTCGTTGACCTGGAGCGCTTCGCGGAGAAATCGGCTCGCACGCTGCTTGCGGAGATTGAACGGTCGAAGCGCGCGGGACTGGCGCGGGCGCTGATGGGCCTGGGCATTCGCTTTGTGGGCGAGCGCACGGCGGAGTTGCTGGCGCAGGAGTTTGGGACGATCGAAGCGCTGATGGCTGCTTCGGCCGAGGAGCTGGAGCGCGTGGAAGAAGTTGGCCCGCGTATTTCGCAGGCGATTCTTGAATTCTTTGCGGACAAGGAAAACCGAAAGCTGGTGAAACGGCTGGAAGATGCCGGCGTGGATTTGACGGCGGAGAAGAAGCAGCGTTCAACGCAGCTCGCTGGCCTGACGTTTGTTCTGACTGGAACGCTGCCCAACCTGACGCGCGAAGATGCGAAGGAAAAAATCGAAGCTGCCGGAGGAAAGACAGCAGGCTCGGTGAGCAAGAAGACCAGCTACGTGGTTGCCGGAGAGGAAGCCGGATCGAAGCTCGACAAGGCGCGCGAACTGAAGGTCCCGGTGATTGACGAAGATGAGCTGCTTGCGATGCTCGCGGGTAAGGCTGCGCCAAAGTAATTTTCTGCCGGACGACGGCCAAGGTGAATGCGGTGAAGTTTGGCGGTCGAGTCAAGGTTGCGATGCGCAAAGCTCTCGCGTGTGAGGAGCGTGCCAGACTCGACACAGAAGCATCGGGGTTGCTCGCCGAATGGCATGCATGTGAAGACGAAGTCAAAATGATACCCAAGAATGATCCCTCCTATGCACGCAAAGTTAAAGAAATGAAAGATGCGCACGATAAATTCAGGGCCGCTGATAGCAGACGTTCCCAACACACGCTGACACATGGTTGCCGGTGAGACCTAAGGCTGGCCTGCGAAAGATATCATGTTGCGAATTCCAGAAAATTCAGACTGCCCCACTTAAGAAATCCAGGTCAAGCATTTGAGGCACGACGCGTAGTGATGTCGGGATGCTTTCCCGTGGCGCGCTGCTCGCGCTCGCGTTCACGTTCCCATGCTTCAGCGCGCCAGTTGCGCGATGCAAAGCGCGGCGACTCTACGGGTGGAGCAACATGCTCCGGGGAATGCGAGCGCGGCGGCACCAGCTCTGGTTGAGGCCGATAGGCAGGTCGGAGCGTCAGCGGTAGGGGCGGCGTGGACGGCGTGACTTCAGGCTGGGGACGAACCACGGGCCTGGGCGGAACAGGCGCCGTCGATGCAATCGCAGGCGGAGTGATGATGCGCGCCGACGACTCCAGGTCAATGTCCGCAAGATCGGGGTCGGCCATAGCGGAGTTCACCGCGACGGCGTAGGCCGCATTGGATGCAAGGCTGGCATCGCCAATGGCCGGCGGTCGAAGGGTCATTTCCTCAGCCGGCTCGTCCACCGGGCGCTGGGCGCGCACGGCGATGGCTTTGGCCATGAATTCAT
>CAZVYV010000478.1:0-2799 GCA_964630985.1 uncultured Occallatibacter sp. | reverse complement strand
ATCAACGAAACCGTCGGCCTCATCCCAACCACCACCAGCCTTGGCTCCTCAACCACCACCGGCGCCACTCCGCAGTTGATCCTCGTGTCGACGGTCTTGAGTAGCGCCACCGGAATCCCGCCCACAGGCACGGTCACCTTTATGAGCGGTACCACCGCGCTTGGGTCGGCCACATTGGATGCGAGCGGCGTGGCAACACTGACACCAAATCTTACCGGCGGCGTGAATTACAACATCATTGCCAACTACAGCGGAGACGCGGACCACCTCCCGTCCTCCTCGCCCGCCATCGCTGTTTCCGGCACTCCCACGCAGTTCACATTGGCTGTAAGCCCCTCCAGTGTGACCATGGCAACCTCCCAAAACGTCACCGTGACTGTCAACCTGAACTCCAACGGGGCATTTACTGACACCATTGGCCTCGGCTGCGCTTCGCTTCCAGCGGGAGTCTTCTGCCACTTCTCCAACCCCAGCATGAAGCTGACGCCAGGCGGTTCTGCCAGCGCTCAGCTCACCATTGACACGAACAATCCATTGAGCGGAGGAAGCTCAGCAATGAACCGTCCGGCAGGCATTTCGAAGATCTCTCTGGCCGGTCTGTTCCTGCCCTTCAGCGTTTTCTTCGGGTTCGTTTTCTGGCGCCTGCGCAAGCGCAGCGCCGGAATCTTCACCACGGCCATGGTCCTGGTGATTTCAGCGGCAGCGCTACTGGCCAACGGCTGCAGCGGCTACTCCGTGAACACAGCCACGCCCGGCAGTTATGTCATTCAGGTAACTGGAACGGGAGCAACCACCGACGTCCAGCAGTATCAAAACGTTTCGCTCACGATCACGAAATAGATCCGAAAGCGTTCAATGCTGAGCGGGCACGGGAGAAAGATGAACTTCTTGCATGGTTTGAGTTTTTTGCGGAACGGTAAGCCGGCTATGCGGGTTCGGCCCGGAACGGCGCGTTTACTTATTGAGTGGGTCGTGCTTCTTTTTCTGGCGATTCTATGCGCAGCGCCGCGACTTGCGCTGGCGCAGGTTGTGGCCCCAGGCGACAGGGGTGGTCTCATAGTGTCGGTCGGCGGCATGGGCTCCGGGTATTCCATTCAGTACGGTCAGCGAAAGATGGCCGGCATTACCGCGTTTGTCGATGCCGACACCACACGCCACTTCGGCATTGAGGCAGAGGGACGCTGGCTTGAGTTCCACCAGACAGCGAACGTCCACGCCGAGACCTATTCCGTCGGCGGCCGCTATCACTTCGACGTCGGCCGCTTCGAGCCCTACGCCAAGGGCCTCGTCGGGTTCGGTGACTTCAACTTTCCCTACAACTACGCGTATGGGCGCTACCCTGTCGTGACGGCGGGTGGTGGCCTGGACTTCGATTGGACGCGCAAAATCACGGTCCGCGCCGTCGACTTCGAGTACCAGGACTGGCCCAACTTCACCTTCGGCAACATGAATTCCTTCGGCGTGAACGCGGGCCTTCGCGTGCGGATCTTCTAGTCCAGTACGCCGTATCCGCCGGATCAGAGCGACGCACGGTCCGCCGTACCGCATTGGGATAATCTCAAGGCCGCCACTCGCTGAAACGTGATTCGGATCACGGCCTCAGGCAAGCCTCTGCCGATAGCTTCTATTCAAGGGCGCCAACCACAGCGCGCCCGCGATTGAGGAGCAACGTTCCATGGCTTATGTCGTCACCGATGCCTGCACCAAGGATTTTGTTTGCGTGGCCGAGTGCGCCACCGCCGCTATTGCGCCCGCTCAGAGCGATCCCGCGGCCACCACCGTCTCACAGGTCTATATCAATCCAGATGAATGTATCGACTGCGGCAACTGCGCCTCCATTTGCGCGCAGAACGCCATCTTCTCGCTCGACGAGCTGCCGCCCGACAAAGCGCACTTCGCGGAGAAGAACCGCAGCTACTTCAACTAGGCGCGATTTTCATTCTGATTCGCCGGGATTATTTGAAACTGTTCCGCGGCGCTTTCAGTTCTGCTTCGGCGCGGGCGCTTGAGTTTGCGGCCCCTCGGCCGCCGGAGCCTCTGCAGCTGGTGGTGGTACCGGCGTCGTGGCTGGAGCTGCCGCCGGCTTCTCTTCCAGTGTTGGCGCTCCGGGCGCGGCCCCTGCCATCAGTGTTACGGGCAGCGTCAGCGTCTCAACGTTAGCCGGGTCGTCGCGCAACTTCAGATATAACGCGCCCTTCGCGGGATGCGGAACAACCAGCTCCGTCCCCGTAAATTCCGGTGGAACATTCACGGAGCTGTCGAACGAGACCGTTGCCGAAATCGACGTTGCCAGAAAAAGATCGGTTCCGCTCAAGATGCAAGGCTTGGCCGGTGCGCGCGGGCAACGTAACTCTTTGAATCCGGGAACGCGCACAAGCGTCCCCAATGGAACCCAGTCGCCGGTAGCGCCGCCCGCGGAGATCGCGCGCACGCGCACCGGACCAAACGCCGAGGAACCGAAGCGTGCAAGTGGTTCCAGGCTGGCCTCGGCAGTATGCGCGTCTTCGAGCATCAGGCTTCCGTCGCTCAACGCGAGCGTGGTGTGAAAGCTTGAGTCGGCCGCCGCCACCTCGATCTTTTCATCGCGAGGAAAATCAGGCGGGACGTCGGACTTGAGGAAGAACACCAGCCGGCCATCCACGGGCAGGTCCACGGGACTGCTCATTTCCACCGGCGCTGGCGCGGCGCCGTCCTGCTGAATTCCTTCATTCAGAAGCGTCACCTTGGGGCGCGGCTGTTCGACTGTCACTGGCGCTTTCAGCGTGCGGCCATCCTTCAAATCCACCAAGGCGACGTACG
>CAZVYV010000477.1:0-2808 GCA_964630985.1 uncultured Occallatibacter sp. | reverse complement strand
CCCTTGTCGACGCGCACCTTGCGGCGGATGCGCAGCAATTCGCGAATCTCTTCTTCCACAAGGTCCTTGTTTTTCGGGCTGTCGTACTTCACGATGATCGTCAGATCCGTGATCTCCGGATGCAGGTTGTGGAAGGTTCCGAACGGAAACAGGATGATGTTGTCGCGTGGATTCTTGCCGCTCCCGAAGGGCTGCTTGCGTTTATCCAGCACTCCAATCACAGTGTAGAGTCCCGACTCGATGGCAATCTCCTTGCCCACAGCCGGCTGGCCGCCGAAGAGCTCCTGTGCAGTGTCGATGCCGAGCACGACGACATGCGCGGCGCGTTGATCTTCAGCGTCGTTAAACATGCGGCCCTGGAGCAAGACCAGCTCGGTTACGTCCATCACTTCCGGGAAGTCGCCCGCAAGGATAGAGCCGGCAACTTTCTTGCCGCCGTATTTTGCACTGACGTCTCCAACCTGGAAGCTCTTGATGTAGGCTCCCTCGGCGTCGGTCGTGATTACGTGAGGCAACGTGCGCAACGCCCTCGCGTCATCGGCGGTCAGCATGCGGCGCGCGAGCATCTCAGCAGTCGGACGCACACTGATGATCGGCAAGCGACCGATCCAGAACACATTTGAGCCAAGCGAGTTGATGAAACCCGACACACGATTATCGATGCCATTGACGAGGGAAGAAATCGTGATAACGGTGGAAACTCCAATGACAATGCCCAGGACCGTGAGCCCCGAACGAAGCTTGTTGGTTCGCAATGTATCCAGCGCCATCTTGACGGACTCGCTGGTTTGGCCGGTTCTTGCCATTGAGTTCTCAGTTCTTAGGTTCGTAGTTCATAGTTCTTAGTTCGTAGTTCACAGATTGGCTCCGCGCGTTCTTTCGCGATTCAATTGCGGTGCATGAGGGCAAGCATTGTGAACTACGAACTGTGAACCAAGAACTGCGTTACTCGTACCGCAGCGCCTCAATCGGATCGAGATTTGCCGCTTTCCACGCGGGATAAATACCGAACAGCAACCCGATCGCACAGGAAGCGCCGAGGCCAATCAGAACCCACGTGGTTGAAAGCGTGGCCGGCAACCCGATGGGAAGAAAATACACAATCCAGGTGACAATGGCGCCTAACAGAATTCCCACGATGCCGCCAAGCGCGCACAGCGTCACCGCTTCCGTCGTGAACTGCGTGAGGATAGTGCGTTTGGTAGCGCCAATTGCCTTGCGCACACCGATCTCGCGCGTTCGCTCGGTCACGCTGACAAGCATGATGTTCATTACTCCCACACCGCCCACCATCAGTCCTACGCTGGAGACGGCAATCATGAACATGACCAGGCCGCCGGTGACTTGATCCCAAAGCCGGCTGAGCGAATCCGGCCCGAAGATCTCGAAGTCATCGGGTTTATCCACGCGTACTTTGCGGCGGATTCTCAACAGCTCGCGAATCTCTTCCTGCACAAGCGCCTTGTTCTTCGGGTCGTCGTACTTCACGGCAACCCACACGTCCTTGTCTTCAGGATGCAGGTTGTGAAACGTGCCCAGCGGGAAGACAGCCATGTTGTCATTGGGATTTTTGCCCCCACCGAAGGGCTGCTTGCGCTTGTCCAGCACCCCAATCACGGTGTACAGTCCCGATTCGATGGCGACTTCCTTACCCACTGCGGGCTGGTCGCCGAAAAGCTCTTCCCAGGTGTCGTGACCCAGCACCACCACGTGCGCGGCGCGCGCGTCTTCTTCGTCGGTCCACACGCGCCCCTCGAGCATCGTCAAATCGTTCACGTCCGCCACCTCGGCTGTATCCCCGCCAAGAATGGTCCCCGCAACTTTCTTCCCGTTGTACTTCACATCAACGTCACCCACGCGAAATTGCGACTTCACGTGCTGGATTCCTCCGTCCGCCGCGATCACGTGAGGCAGCTGGCGCAGCGCCAGCACGTCCTCGAGCGTCATCTTCTTGCGCGCCAGCATCTCGACCGTTGGCCGCACCCCGATCACGGGGATCTGAAACACCCAGATCACGTTCGATCCGAGCGAGCTTACCCATTCCGACACGCGGTTATTGAGTCCGCTGATCACCGAAGAAATGGAGATCACGGTGGCGACACCGATCACGATGCCCAGAATCGTCAGCCCGGAGCGCATCTTGTTGACGCGCAGCGTGTCCAGCGCCATCTTGACCGATTCACGAGTTTGTCCTGTCGATGCCATGAAAGCAGTTCTCAGTTCGTAGTTCTTAGTTCGCAGAAGCTTGCTTCTTGCCTGCTGGGGCCTTGATCGAATTCATAAGACCGAAGAGCATTTTCCGGACTTCGTTCGACAGTAATTCCGCATCATCGATAAGGCCGGGATTCCCAAACTTCAACGCTCGCGCGATCTCGAGTTGCGTCTGGATCTCACAGTTCGAACCGCGGGCCACGCCAAGAAACTGGCGGAACTCGCCGGCGCTAGTTCGGCCCTGCCGTTCCGCGATATTACTCGGAATAGAAACCGCCGATCTTCGCATTTGATTGGTTAATCCAAACTGTTCCTCGCGCGGAAAACCCTGGGTTAGTCGATAGACTGCTACGGTCAATTGCATGGAACGCTGCCAAACCTGTAAATCCCTGAACGACTGCGCCATAAGAGCCTCTTTCCATTTCAATCGCCATCCAGGGAATGCCTTCCAAGTTTCAGTGTTGCCTGTTTGCCATTGCTTCAAACTGCGAACTACGAACTAAGAACTGCGAACTGCGCTCAGAGCTCCGCTCTGAGCGCGACCACCGGATCGAGCTTGGCAGCCTTGCTGGCCGGATAAACGCCGAAGAAGATGCC
>CAZVYV010000476.1:0-2817 GCA_964630985.1 uncultured Occallatibacter sp. | reverse complement strand
AAATCCAGGCCGCAATCGCCGAGATAGACGGCCTCGACCGCGCCGCGGACATCGTTGAAGAGGTTTTGAAGATTGGGCCGGCAACCCGCTCTGAGCGAACCGAAAAGCAAAGCCAGCCCATTTAACCCGCGCTCTTTCGTTTCCCTGCTTACCGCGCGCTGGCCGGCGGCACAATCCCGTTCATGCGCAAATACTCCACCATTTGCCCATAGTGGTCGAATGCGTGCGAGACGCCGAACCCAGCAAGCGTTCCGCGCGTCCACACGCCCGGAATCGGCATCTTTACCACTTCAAACGCGTTGGCCGGCGTTAACGTCGCGATGGCCTTATGTGCGAACGCAAACGAGCCCGCAAGCGCGGCCACAACGTCGTCCTTCTTCGTCAGCTTGGTCAGTCCTTCCATATCCACGTCCGGCTTCAACCCGCTGACGGCACTGTAGAAAAAGTAGTTGGCCTGCGCCACGTGCGTCGCCTCTTGCGCGAATGTCCTCACGGTGGCGAACTCGGTCTTCTGCGTGGGCGCAAAAATCGCCTGGCTCGGAGCGAAATCGAAGCTGTCGGCCGGCATGGCCTTCACCGCGCCCATCATCTCGAATTCAATGATGCTCAACTGCGAATCGTAAGCCGCCGCCGGCGCGGCAATCGTCCCGGCTGCCGGCCCGCTCGGCGCGCTGCCCGCCTGCGCCGCCGCCATCATCGACCCCAAACCAAACAAACAACACGCTGCCATTAACCGAAAATTCATCGTCAGCCTCCAGATAAGAAAATTCGTTCCAAGCTCTCGCAGCCTATCACAGCGGACCCGCGCATTATGGGGCCGGCGTGAGCCCATGCCGTCGCATCACTTCCCCCACCTTTGCCATGTTCGGCGGACCGCCTGCCGCTGCCGCCATCACGGCCTGGACGTCGCGGAAGAAATCCGGCCCGAGAATGCCGGGACTCACAATGGCCAGAGACTTTGATTCGGTCGAGTGAAAGTTGTCGAAACGATGCACCTCGCCACGGCGAATGCATAAGGCCTCGCCCGACCGGATCTCGCTCCGCTTTCCTTCAACCGTCATGGTCAGCACGCCCTCAATCCCGTAGATCGTCTCCTCGTAGGCATCATGACTGTGGGCAATCGGCACTTTCACGCCCGGCCCGACACTGAACTCGAAGATCGCGACCGACCCTCCGGATGCCGCGCCTTCCACGAGGAATCGAATCGTCAATTGCCCGAGTTTTATTTCTTCGCCTGTGTCAGCTGCCATGGTGACCTCCTCCGTCGCAGACGTCCGCAAATCTGAACAAAGCTCTTGACCCCAAGCTCGAATTCCTCGCTCATCGCTTGCCGGCCGCCGCCAGTTGCCTGTGATCTTGTTCCCGAGTTGCCGAATCCGCTCAATTCCTTTTGCTTGCAGCTTCTTCGTAGACTTTTACGTATTCCCTCGCCGGACCTCGCCAGCTGTAATCGCGCGCCATTCCGTTCCGCATCACTCGTTCCCACGCTTTCTTGTCTTGGAATGTCTCCAGCGCCCGATCAATCTCCGCGAGCAGGTCCTTGGAATCGAATCCCTCGAACTTGAACCCCGTGCCCGTCCCCTTCTCTGCGTCCCACTCCTCAATCGTGTCGTCCAGGCCCCCAGTCGCCCGCACGATCGGCACCGTACCGTACTTGAGTGAATAGATCTGGTTCAGTCCGCAAGGCTCATAACGCGATGGCATCAGAAACATGTCTGAGCCGGCCTCGATCTTGTGCGCCAGCGCTTCGTCGTAGCGGATCTGCACAGCAATGTTCGCCGGATGCCGAAAAGCCCACGCGCGAAACAGATTTTCGTAATAGGGGTCATGCGTCCCAAGGGCCACCACCGCTACATCGCGCTCTGCAATTTCTTCGGCGATTTCGGCCAGAATGTCAAAACCCTTTTGTTTCGCAAAACGAGAAACAATGCCGATCACCGCTGTCCCCTCTGCCACATGTTCCAGTCCAAAAGCATGAAGAAGATCGCCGCGGCATGCGCGCTTGCCGTCCAGATTCTCCGGCGTGTAGTGCGCCGCAAGATGACCGTCCTTCGCGGGGTCCCAGAGCGCGTAATCCACGCCGTTCAAAATGCCATGCAGATCGGCCGAGCGCTTGAGCAGAACGCCGTCGAGCTGCTCGCCAAACTCCGCCGTCTGAATCTCTTCCGCATATTTCTTGCTCACCGTCGACAGCATGTCGCTGAAAACCACCCCGCCTTTGAGGAAGTTGAAGTGGTCGTACTGCTCCAGCTTGTCCATGGTGAAGACGTCCCATGGAAACAACAATTCCTCTGTGGTCTTTGGCGGAAATGCGCCCTGGTACGCGGCGTTGTGAATTGTGAGTACGGTCGCCGCGTGGAGCAGATCGGGATCCTCCCGGTACAACGTGCGAAGGTAGACAGGAATCAGCGCCGCTTGCCAATCATGGATATGAAAAACGTCGGGCGCGCCAAGTCGTTTTGAGGCCTCGATCACCGCGCGGCAAAACAACCCAAACCGTTCAGCGTTGTCGGCATACTCGGCCCCGCCTGGGCCATAAAGTTCTTTGCGGTCAAATAATTCCGGACAATCGATAAAGTAGTGCTGCACTCCGTCGCGTATGCCCGCGTCCACCACGCCAACGAACCGGTTGTAGTAACGAAATGGAATCGTGAGAGAACGAATCGTGTACTTCGGCTCGCCCCGGCCCTCACCCTCGATCAGCCGCCGCACCCGCGCATAAAACGGCAGGAAGACCGTCACTTTGTGTCCCAGCTTCACCAGCTCGCGGGGCAGTGCGCCAACGACATCGGCCAGCCCGCCGGTCTTGGCAAAGGG
>CAZVYV010000475.1:0-2826 GCA_964630985.1 uncultured Occallatibacter sp. | reverse complement strand
ACCCGCTTTGGAGCTTGATTTATGAGCCAGACCATCACCATCGATCCGGTAACTCGCCTTGAAGGCCACGGCAAAATCACCATCCAGCTGAACGGCCAGGGCGAAGTCGAGGACGCGCACTTCCACGTCACGCAGGTCCGCGGCTTTGAGCGATTCAGCGAGGGCCGCCCCTTCTACGAGATGCCGAGCCTCATGGCGCGTATCTGCGGCATCTGCCCTGTTTCGCATCTCATCGCCTCCGCGAAAGCCTGCGAAGCCATCATGTCGGTCCGGATTCCACATACGGCGGCGCAATTGCGGCGCATGCTCAATCTGGCGCAGATGGTGCAGTCGCATGCCCTCAGTTTCTTCTATCTCGCCTCGCCCGACCTGCTTCTCGGAATGGAATCCGATCCAAAGCTGCGCAATGTTTTTGGGCTTGCGGCGGCAAAACCCGAGTTGGGCCGCGCCGGCGTGGGATTGCGGCGCTTCGGCCAGAGCATTATCGAACTGCTCGGCGACAAACGCATCCATCCCGGGTGGGTAATCCCCGGGGGCGTAACCGAACCGCTTGAGCCGGCCAAGCGCGACAAAATCCTGGCTATGATTCCGGAAGCCTACGCCAATATCGCCCTTGCGCTCGAGGCCTACAAGAAGATCGCGGACACCTTCAAAGCGGAGATCGCTGTCTTCGCAAACTTCCCTTCCAACTATATGAGCCTCATTAACGAAGACAACTCCATCGAATTCACCGACGGCGCGCTTCGTCTCATCGGCCCCGCCGGCAACACGATCGAGGACGGTATCACTGCGACGCGCTTCGCCGAAGTCATTGGTGAAGCGGTCGAGCCATATAGCTATACCAAGTTCGCCTACTACAAGCCTCTGGGTTACCCCGATGGAAGCTATCGCGTGGGACCGCTGGCGCGCCTGAATATCGTCAAGTCGATGGGCACGCCAAAAGCCGAGAAGGAATTAGCGGAATTCAAGCAGCTTGCGGCCGGGCCAGTCGAGAGTTCCTTCCATTACCATCATGCGCGGCTCATCGAGATGCTCTACGGAATCGAAAAGATCGAGGAGATCCTCACCGATCCGTGCATTCTCGATAGGCATGTGCGAGCCACCGCCGGCGTCAATCGCCTTGAAGGCGTGGGCCAGGCCGAGGCGCCGCGCGGCGTATTGCACCACCACTACAAAGTGGACGAGGACGGCAAAATCACATGGGCCAACCTGGTCATCGCCACCGGCCAGAACAACAAGGCGATGAACCTCGGCGTCCTTCAGGCCGCCAGGCATTATGTAAAAGATGGCAAATTTACCGAGGGAATTCTCAACCGCGTCGAAGCCGTCGTTCGCACCTTTGACCCGTGCCTGAGCTGTTCCACGCATGCCTTTGGCCAAATGCCGCTGGCGATTACATTAATCTCGGCCCAGGGTGAAGAGCTCGACCGGCTCGTGCGCGACTGACCAGCGTCAAGGCTTGGCCTTGACGAGATGAACGACTCACAACCTTATAGGAGACCCATTGAATTCCGATCTTGCCGCGCCGCTGCACTTTGATAAAGCGAACTGCCTGGTTCTTGCCTGTGGCAACACGCTGCGCAGCGACGATGGAGTCGGACCCAAGCTTGCCGAGTGGGCCGCGGAACGATTCCGCGACGACTCCCACGTTCGCATTCTCGCTCGTCAGCAATGGACCCCCGACCTCGCGAAAGATATCGCCGCTGCCGAATCCGTGCTCTTCGTCGATTCCTCCGCCGACTCGACACCGGGACGCGTTCGATTGACGCCGGTTTCACTGCATCTGAACAACTCCGACGCGCACGGAGCCGGCTACTCCGCCAGCCACCACATCGACCCCACCGAACTGCTCGGCCTCACGCATTCGCTCTATGGTTCAATGTCCGCGCATGCGATGCTCCTCACCGTCGGCGCTGGTTCCACGGAGCTTGGCGAAACCTTCAGCGATCCCGTCGAGGCTGCGCTGCCCCGAGCGCGCGGCATCCTTGAGAAAGCCGTGCTCCGGTTCCTCGATAACTGAACAAGTCTTTCCAAAAGTCCTTATGAGCAGAAAAAAACGGCCGCACATTCGTGCGGCCGTCGTTGTTTCATTGCAACCCACCGGGAGATTTCTCTAGAACGCCGCCAGCGTCTGACGCAAACTATACGAGCTCAGCGTCTTGATGTAGTTGCCACGGTCGTATGGTGAGGTATCCGGCACGGACCGCCGGCTCAGGCAGCCGCGCGTTTCAGCCAGCGATGCGTACTCGCGCTTGTTGAGCCAATACCGCAGGTCCGCCAGCGCCCGGGCGATGTGCCCGATGCCGTGAATATGCAGCGCTGAAACCATCATGGCCACGTTAGCTCCGGCCATAATCGCCTTCAAAACGTCTTCGGCCGAGTGGACGCCTCCGGTAATCGCGATGTCTCCTTTGACATTTCCATAGAGAATCGCCGCCCAGTGAAGACGCGGCAACAGCTCTGACGGCGTAGAGAAATGCAGCGTCGGCCGCACTTCGAGCGCCTCGATATCAAAGTCGGGCTGGTAGAAGCGGTTGAACAGCACCACCCCTCGCGCACCGGCTTCCTCAAGCCGCGCACAGAGATTCGGCAAACTTGTAAAGGACTGCGACAGCTTAACGGCTACGGGAACATTGACCGCATTGCGAACGCTTGAAACCAGTTCGAGCAGTTGCAGCTCGATCGCGCCTGCAGTCTGGCTTCGGTCCGTGGCCAGCGCGAATGTGTTCAGCTCAATGGCATCCGCCCCTGCCTGTTCCATCTCTTTGGCCAGGCTCACCCAACCGCCGCTCGTAGCGCCGTTCAGGCTGGCCATGATGGGAATAT
>CAZVYV010000474.1:0-2830 GCA_964630985.1 uncultured Occallatibacter sp. | reverse complement strand
GTGCCGATCGGCGGCGGCGCGGCCTGCGCCCTGGCTGTCTGGATACCCATCACGCCCAGCAGCGCGCATGCTAAAGCCAGGCAAAGTGTGCTCAATGAGAAGGACCTGCGAACGCGTTTCATTTTCTCGAATAACCTCCATTGCGGTTGATGAAACCTGCACTTGGGGGGGACGTGATGTGAATTTACCACGGCTGGAACGGGTCTCTTAAACGATCTTTATCGGCTTGCCGGAATCCTGGCACCCGGCGGATCGCCTGGGCCTCGAGGGAAGTGAGTTCTCCCATGAACCCTGGGTGCCCCACGTCTCGATTCTGAGACGTGGGATACTGCGGACCTAAATGCGACTACAGGCGGCCGGCCCATTCCATGCCGCGCTGAGTTCAGAGCCCAAAGACACTTTAATCGGCCACCATCCCGCATCGACAAGACCGGAATCGGCCCTAAAAGTCCGGCGACAAATAACCGCACCCGAACGCCTGCCTCAAGCTCGAGGGGCCGACGAGCCCGGCGTCTGTGCAACTGGCGCCGTGATCGATGACGTCCTGTTGTTGTTCCATCGCGTTGAGATACATTTGGACCTCGGCCGGATCGCCGGGCCCCTGATTTGGGGATGCCGCGGCGGGGGCTGTGAAGAGAGCAAACTTTTTCTCGAGCCACGCAGGAGGGATCTTGTAGCTCTTAATGACGGCCGCAACGATGGGCGCATCCTTGGGTGCGATGGCGGTCGGGGCCGATCCAATCGTCAAAAAGTTTTTGAAAAATTGAAGGCGGTCTTCGGGCAGCGAGCAGAATATGCCCATGGCGTCACCCGGCGTGGCGGTCCCGGAGACGGAGATAACAAACACACCGCATTGGAATCCGGCCGGTAGCGATTGAAGAGGCGCCCCGTAAAGAAACTTGATCTGAGGAACCGGGTTTCCGTTGAGCTTGGCACGCTGCTGTAAAACCATGGTGAGCTTGTCACTAAGCTTTGCCGAGTACGGCATCGACATATTCGAACCGTCGGGTCCCGTCTGTCCCAATTGAAAAGTGCCGTTGTGCGCGATAATCCCTTGTCCAAGGTTGATGACCTCGCCTTGTGGCCCTGTCATTTCGATATTCGTCTCCGCGGCTCCGTAGACTTTCCATCCGGCAGGCACACCGGCAGAGGCGCTTTGGTCCGACGCAGTGTAGGTCTGCAACTGGACCGGCGGTGCAGCTTGGGCCGCAGGCGGCGTCGCCTGTGCTTGAGCGGAGACAAGGGCTGGAGCCCCGATGATCACCAGGATCGCCGGCACGGCGGCGATCCGTAGAAACTTCATGGCATGGCATATTTGCATGGTCAAAGTTCCTCGTCCTTGAATTTTTGGTTCTTGCTTTGCGCAAGACACGAACCCGGGGGGCTGCATTTGGTTCTGCAATTCGATTTGCGTAGGGTAGCATCCGCCGATGGCTGATGGCTATCGTCTTTGAGAGACGCAGAACCCAGAGACCAGGACTCGCAAAATTCACACTTGACAGGGACAAAAAATCCACTACCATATGGTTGTGGATAGATTGGGTACAACATTTGCGGCTTTGTCCGATCCAACCCGGCGGGCGATGATCGAACGGCTCTCGCATGGGCCTGCCTCTGTGCATGGATTGACCGAACCGTTTGCACTCTCGCAGCAGATGATTTCAAAACACATTGCCTACCTGGTGCGGGCGCGGATTGTGATCAAGACGAAGCGTGGACGAGAGAGTGTGTGCACGCTTAGGCCAGAGGCGATAAAGACAGTCAGCGACTGGGCGGTTTATTATCGCCGATTCTGGGAAGAGAGTTTCGACAAGCTGGATGTGGTTGTAAATCAAATGAAAAAAACGGAGGTCAGAGATGACAAAAAACACGGTTGAAGAGACAGAGCGGATGGTTATTACAAGAGTTTTTGATGCCCCACGCGAATTGGTTTGGAAGGCGTGGACAGAACCGGAATATGTGATGCAGTGGTGGGGACCGAAGGGCTTTACCTCGCCGGTTTGTCAGATGGATTTTCGCGTTGGAGGAAAATCTCTCTGCTGCATGAAGGCGCCGGATGGGCAGGAGTTCTGGAACGCGGTTGAATACCACGAGATTGTTCCGTACGAGAAGATCGTTTCCTCCATGTACTTTGCTGACTCGAAGGGAAACAAGGTTGAGCCTGAGGCATATGGAATAGAACATGAGGCCATCGACGGTGCGTTCGACGTGACCATCTTTGAGGATCTAGGAAACGGCCAGACGAAACTCACCCACATTGGAAACGAGCCCATGGAGAGCGCGAAGAATAGCGGGCAATTGGAGGGCTGGATCCAGATCCTCGACAAAGTTGCCGCCGTTGTTGCAGGGCTGGCGCAGGCGAAATAACAGGTTGGCGGGCGGCCCATTCTAGTGTCTTTGGGCTCTCGACCTGGCACGGCAATCCGTGCTGAGTTGAGGGCCCAACGACGTTAGGCTCGGCGACCCGGCCCAATACTTCCCTTACAAAAAACGGTGCAGCTTCCAGATCGCCGGTGACACGACCAAAGCCTGCAGAGGAGTGTAAACTCTGGCACGGGTGACGATACCAGAATGAAAGCTGCGATTGTTGGCCTCCTCTTCATTGCAACGGCATCATTCGCGCACTGCCAACAAGTAGACGTCGGGCCGCCTGATCCACACTATTGTTACAAGCTCAAGGTTGAACCAAATCTCACAATCGAACTGGATGCAAACGTTCACGGACGAGTGATCGATGCAACGGGCGCACCATTCCGCAAGTCCCCAGTTGAGCTTCGTATCTTTCTCTCGCCGACCAGGCAGGTGCTTTTCAGAACTGCGAGAACAGATG
>CAZVYV010000473.1:0-2833 GCA_964630985.1 uncultured Occallatibacter sp. | reverse complement strand
CGCGGCGTGATCTTTTCCCAGCGCGGGTCGTCAGCCAGGTCCTTGTACGGCCCGTACTTGTCCGGGAAAACCGGATCAGGTCCGTAGCTCGGCAGCGGATTGTCGAGATCGTCCTTGAGAGGTGTGTCGAGGTTGAGCTTGCCCTGGTCGACCAGTTGCATCACGGTGTATGCGAATACCATCTTGGTGAGCGACGCGCCGTACATGATCGTGTCCGTCGTCAGCGGGTCACCCTTGGCGTTACGGATGCCGTACGCGTGGACATAGCCGACCTTGCCGTGATCGATGACCGCAACGGCCATACCATTGGCGTGGGTCGCAGTCATGATCTTGTTCACTTCGGTGTCGATGGTGGGGCCGCCAGGGGCTGTCTGAGCGAACGCAGCGAAAGGAGAGTAGAAAGATGCGATAAGGAGAAACAAGGCCTGAAAAGCCTTCACTCTCGTTTTCATGCGAACCCCCGCCATGACCGGATCCTAGCGGTCGATCGTTCTATGAATCTGTATCAATTTGACCTGGAGTGGCTGGAGCCCTCGATCAAGTCTGATGAGACCTCCCTAGGCGGGGGATCGATCCCCATTTCTTTCCTTGTCAAGCCCAGTGTGCTCAACTTTTTTCATCGACTCGCCGGCTTCGCCTCCCAACCCTTTTAAGTTCTTCACTTGCGACACGCTTCTTAAATCGATTCTTCCACCCCAAGTTTGCCGATAATTATGGCGTTCCGGCGCATCATGGTCACAGCATCAATTCTCATCAAGGGATCTTGCCGCGATAAAACATCGGAAGGCCACGCTCGCAAAGGTCTTTGATCGAGACGAGTGCCGCACGCTCTTGAGAGCAGCCGAAATCGCCATGGCTCTCCTGAGGGCTCCACTCCAATCGGCCAATTTCATCGCAGGATTTTTTTTAGAAAACTGCCCCATTCCCGATGCAAATTCAGCGCTTTTCGGACGGATTTCAATAGAATCAACGGCTTATCTATTGATGTATCGGTAAACATGCTATTGGCTCATCAGTAAAAATCTATTTACTCATCCGCCAACATTTGAGATCATCGTGCCCCAGGTCGCGTCTCACAACTTCAAAAGCTTTTCCCAGTTCCATAATTCCGATGTCACTTTCCCCGGCAGTGGGAAACCGAACTGGTGCGCGAGCATCGAGATCTGTCCGCGATGGTGCGCTTCATGAGAAATCATGTAGCACAGCATCTCTGGTCCGGCCGGCCAGGGCCGAGCCCATCCGTCCCTGCGAAACTCTTTCACGCGCCCTTCGCCGCCCAGCGCCTCGGCAAGCATCTTCTCGCACGCAATCGCAGATCGTCCCAAGGCCGCGCTGGCTCGCCGCGGTGTGCAACGTGCGCGATTGATTTGGGCCGGAACATCCAGGTGCGGCGCAGTCAGTCGGACCCACTTCGTGCGCACATTGTGCATATGCGTGAAGATGGCTGCGATCGTGCGCACCTTGCCCGGCGGTTGGGCTCTCCAAACGGAGGGATCAAGATTCGTGATCAGAATCTGGTTCAGGCGATCGTTCGCAGCAAAAATGCGAACCGCCGCCGCGCCAAACTCCGTATCCGCCTTTTGGCGAAGCGCGGTCACAGCTTGATTCTCCTTTTCGAGGAGTGCGGCTGGGTCAGCACCGATCGTCTCAAACCCCTATCGCGCTGGCGGCGGCGTTGCTGGAGGGGCAGACGGCGCGCCCGAATCCGTTTGCTTAGTGAACTGGAAACTGCACGGCCGGCCCAGAAGTCCCGCGCCTTCTTCGCGCTTGCCCGAGCCCGATGTACCGTCAAACTTCGCATCAACGTAATAGTCGTACTTATTGCCTTTCATCTGCGTGATGAGTCCCGCTTTACCTGATGACACCTTGCCCTTGGCGTGGAGCTTCGCCGAACCGTCTGCTCCGATTGTCCCGTCCATGACCATGTAGCCCGGCCCGCCCTCTTCGCCATGCTGGCCGTGGTATGTACCGTTCGCAATCGTGCTCACGAAAGTCCACGTGTAGGCAGGCATGTGCTCGCTTGCATCGCACGACATGTTCGTGGTCCACGTGCCGTCAAAAGGGCCGCCCGCAGCCTGGGCCCAAAGCAGGGCCGGTGCGCAAATCGCTGCAAGTGTCAGTGCTTTCCCGATTCTCATGGATGACCTCCAGATGGATGCAGAATACGCGCAACGGCTGGGATTTTGACAAGAAGTTTTTGAGGAATTTCTTAGCGGGCCGGCTGCGCGAGCACCTGCTCGTAATATCGGACGTACTGTGGCACGACTAAGTTTGCGCAGAAGCGCTTTTTAGCGGTCTTGCGCGCGGCTTCGCGCATGGCCTCAAGGCGCGGCGGGTCATTGAGAAGGCTCAGCGCTCCTGCAGCCATCGCTTCCACGTCACCAACAGGGAAGAGCAGCCCAGTGACGCCCTCGTCGATCAATTCGGGCACACCGCCCACACGCGTCGCAATCGACGGCACGCGGCAGGCCATGGCCTCAAGCGCGGCGAGACCAAAGGATTCCAGTTCGCTCGGCATCAGCATCAGGTCGGCAATCGCCAACAGCTCCGCCACGCGTTCTTGCTTGCCCAGAAAGTGAACCCGCTCGTGAATGCCGAGGTCGTGCGCCAACCACTCGGCAGCGGAGCGGTCGGGTCCGTCGCCAACGAGGATCAGTTGCGCCGCTCGCTCCCGCGCAACCTGTCCAAAGATCTTAACCACGTCAGTCACGCGCTTCACCGGCCTGAAGTTCGAAAGGTGTACCAGCAGTGGTTCATCAGGCGCGGCGTATTGCGCGCGGCAACGTGCACGCTTCTCCTCATCGGCAATCGGCGTGTAGACGTCGCAATTGAC
>CAZVYV010000472.1:0-2842 GCA_964630985.1 uncultured Occallatibacter sp. | reverse complement strand
GATCACATCGTCAGACGGTACCCACTTCATTGGCCCCGGTGACTTCTACACCATCTACAGCCTGCCCAACGGGATAACCGGTGCGGGTGTGACGATCGGCATTGTGGCGCGATCTCGCACCGATGCTGCCGACTTTGACAATTTCAAATCACGACCTGGAGGAACCTTCACGGATCCCACTGAGGTGGTTCCCACGGCATTTGGTGGAATCGACCCCGGGCCGGCATACACGTCTCCGCCGGGCTCGGGTGTCTCGGTCGGCGATCAGGCCGAAGCGACTCTGGACGTGGAGCGCGCAGGCAGCGTCGCTCAGGGAGCGCAACTGCTGCTGGTGGTGGCCACGCAGGCGAGCGGCGGCATCGAGGTGGACGCGCAGTACCTCGTGCAGACCGTGCCCACACCGGTACAAGTAATGAATATCAGCTTCGGCTCGTGTGAATCGTCCGCGGGCCCGTCAGGCGTACATTTTTGGGATTCGCTTTTTCAACAAGCGGCAGCGGAAGGAATTTCTTCCTTCGTCGCATCGGGAGATTCTGGCGCGTCGGGATGCGACGCGGCCTTCGAAGCCCCGCCTGCGAATCCGCAGCCCAATAGCCCGAATTACATTTGCTCGTCGACCTACGCCACGTGCGTTGGAGGCACGGAGTTCAACGATGCATCGAATCCGTCGATGTATTGGCAGGGTTATGCGGGCGGCATCAACACCACTGCAATCGGTTACATCCCTGAAGGCGGCTGGAACGAGTCGTGGAATGGCACAACGAGCGCAGTGGCCGCGTCGGGCGGGGGCGTCAGTTCCGTCATCTCGACGCCCTCATGGCAGCAAGGCGTCCCAGGCGTTCCCGCGGTCAATGCCGGGCGCTATACCCCAGACGTGTCCTTCTCCGCGTCAGCACACGATGGCTACCTGGGCTGTTTTGCAGCCGGAGGAGGCAATTGCGTAGTTTCTAACGGGTCAACAAGCTTTACGGTTTTCTCGGGCACCTCGGCCGCTGCGCCCAGCATGGCGGCAATTGCGGCAATGCTCGACCAGAGCGTTAGCGCGGCGGAAGGCAATCTGAATCCCGGACTGTACTTTATGTCGATGAGCGCGCCGACAGCATTTCACGATGTAACGCTCGCTTCGAGCGGCGTCTCTTCGTGCAACATCAACACCCCGAGCACGTGTAACAACAGTATTCCTGGCCCCAGCAGTTTGAACGGCGGCCAGGCGGGGTACGAGGTGGGAACCGGATACGACCAAGTAACGGGACTTGGCTCGCTGCTTGCTTCAACGTTTGTTTACGCCTATCCGACCGCAAGTAAAATCCAGACGCCGACAGTTCAGGTCGAATCGCTCGTGTGGCCTGTCAACCAGCAAATTCCTATTGGCGTCGGAGTTGCCGGCGGCGCATATTCCCCTGGACCTACCGGGAACATTGTTCTGACCATCGGGAGCTACACGTCTGCCGTAATTCCGGAGACGGGTGCGTACCAATACGTGGATATTCCCGCCGGAACGCTGGCGATGGGGAACTACACAGTGACGGCATCGTATACCCCCGATGCCGCGAGTTCTCGAATCTATCTGCCTGCGTCGAGCACGGCACAACTTACCGTATCGAATCCGCAGTACCTCACGCCGATCGTTGTGTTGTCGCCTTCCGCATCGACCATCACCAGCACGGAGCCGATTACGCTTTCAGTGAGTGTGCGCCCCGGTGTAGGAAACCCGGCACCGACTGGAACCGTGATTGCGACCAGCGGCAGCTATTCGAGCGGGCCGGTGACCTTGGTGCCCGGGAGCGGCACTTTTAACGACGGAGAGGCAGTCATCAACATTCCCGCAGGGACCTTTCCCGTAGGTCAAGACACGCTGACTGTCACCTACACCCCCGACGCCTCCGGTGCTTACCTTTACGTGACGGCTTCGGGTTCCTACTTGATCACCAATATAGGCGCCATGGTCACTCCCTCGGTCCAAGTGAGACCAGGCTCCCAAAACGTGACCACGGCTCAGATCCTGACTGTCGCTGTGGTCGTCGGCAGCCCGACCGGCGACCCAACGCCGACCGGCAGCATCGTGCTTTCCGGTGGCAACTACACTTCCACTTCGACCAGCCTTACTGGTAATGGGCAGACATATGTGCAAATCTCGCCCGGAGCCCTTGCTGTCGGTACGGACCTGCTGACTGCGACTTATACTCCGGATGCTCAAAGTTCACCGCTCTATTCAGGGGCATCGGGGTCAAATTCCGTTACCGTGACAGTCCCCGCCGACGCAAGCTTCACGATCGCTGGAAATTCACCAGTGATCACCAAGGGCTCTGGAACTTCGAATACCGCAGCGATCACCGTCACGGCGACGAATGGTTTTGTGGGCACCGTGGCATTGACCGCCGCAGTCACGGCAAGCCCGTCTGGTGCACAAGATCCGCCGACGATGAGCTTCACGCCAGCTTCGTTGAACCTTGCCGGGCTCAACGCAGCAAATTCGACGCTGACGTTTACAACGACGGCGGCAACTTCCGCCAGGATCGTTGATCCGCCAGGGACGTGGATGCGCTGGTCGACACCTGCAGCGCCGGTGCTGGCTTGCATCGTCCTCTGGTTTGTGCCCCGACGGCGGCGTCTCGCTCGAAACCTGACAATGCTCGCGGCTCTCGGAATTCTTATTATGAGCGGCGTCGCGGCTTGCGGCGGATCGGGAGGCGGCACAGGCGGCGGCGGTGGTGGAGGTGGCGGCGGCAACACCGGCACAACGTCAGGACAGTACACAGTCACCATCACAGGCACGTCGGGTTCGATGACCGAGACCAGCACCATCACGTTGACGGTGCAGTAGCCCGGCGCGAGTTGATTA
>CAZVYV010000471.1:0-2847 GCA_964630985.1 uncultured Occallatibacter sp. | reverse complement strand
GGCTCATCCATGACGACGAGGCCAGGGTCGTGCAGCAGCGTGGCGATGAATTGGATTTTCTGCTGCATTCCCTTGGACAGTTCCTGCGTCTTCTTGTCGAGAGAATCGGAGATTTCCATACGGGTGGCCCAATCGACGGCGCGCTTGCGGGAGGCTTCCCGAGTGAGGCCATGAAGCTCGCCGAAGAACACGAGCTGATCGAGCACTTTCATTTTCTTGTAGAGGCCGCGCTCTTCGGGGAGGTAGCCGACGCGGTCGAGGTTGCGTCGGTCGAAGGGTTTTTCGAAGAGCGAGATGCGGCCGGAGTCGGGCATGGTGATGCCCATCATCATGCGAATGGAGCTGGTTTTGCCGGCGCCGTTTGGTCCGAGGAGGCCAAACATCTGGCCGGCATCGATGGAGAGCGAGAGGTCGCGGACGGCGACTTTGCTGTCGTAGGCCTTGGTGACCGAGGCGAGCTCAACGACCGGCATGAAGGCTCCAACTGCGGTGGTGGGGGATTGGATGCATGGTGAAGCAGCGTGGTGCTTCAAGAGAAGTGTAGCAAAGCAGACGGCAGGGAATAGGGATTAGGGAACAGGGAATAGAAAACGCGGAGAGGGGGAACGATCGGGCGTGGGAGCATCGAAGATCTCCTGCTTCGAACGTTCGATAGCGGCGGTATACTCGAACAGCCTTCCATCCCCCAAGAAGGAAAGTGTTTGAGAGAAAGGTGATTCCCCATGGCAAGTTATCTCGTTCAAGCGTCGTACACCAGCGAAGCGCTGGCGTCGCTCATGAAGAACCCGGAAAACCGTACCGAGGTGGTGAAGAAGGTAGCGAAGAAGCTCGGCGGCAAGCTGAGCGGATCGTGGTTATCGTTTGGAGAATACGATCTGGTGATGATTGTGGAGATGCCGGACAACGTCGGCATGGCGTCGTTTGCGATCGCGGCGGCGGCGGGCGGGTCGTTGAAGTCGGTGAAGACGACTCCGCTGATGAGCACTGAGGACGCAATGGCCGCGGTGAAGAAGGCGGGAAAGTCGGGATACAGGCCGATCGGGGCCAAGAAATAAATTTAGAGGTTTCCCGCGGTTGAGGGCGCCGGTTGCGCGGGCCGGCTGCGAGCGGAACGAGAATTGAGCCCGGATGATGGCGCACTGCGCCAGCATCCGGGCTCTCGGAGAAGGCAACTTGGCCCCGCGCTCTTACGGCTTACTTGCGAGGGCGGTGCTTGAAGAAGCGCCGTCGGAGCGCGGCGTGATGGAGACGACGAGGTACTGGCGTTCCTTATCCGTGCCTTCGGCGCGAAGGATCAGCTTATCTTTTTCGATGCGGAACTGCGCCATGGAACCGACGGGCAGCAGGTCGGGATGCTTATCGTCGCGCGGACGGATGTGGTAGACGACGGAATCCGTTTCGAGGACGTATTCCTGGCAGAGCACATCCTGAGTTTTCGTGTTGCGGTCGTCGGAGCCGATGATTTCACCGAGCGCCGACTTGTCGCTTTTTTGGGCAGTGCCGCAGTGAACGGAGTTCATCTGCAACAATTTTCCCGATTGATAGGGCGCAGGCTCCTTCGCGAACGCGAGAGACGACACCGACACTCCGAAAAGAACACACAACATCCACTTGGAATTCATGAAACCCCCTTGGGGAAGGAATGTGAGAGCCGGTGATTCCGGCAAGAGGGAAGAACCCGACTCTCATTTTGATATCTGATGAAGTGGATGCGGGGGTTGCTGAGAAGGGTTGGTCTTAGGGGGTTCTGGCGACATGACTAAAGTCATATGAGACCAGTGAAAAAGTGGACAAGGAACAGCGTCGATCGATGCGTTCTTTCGCCCGCTGAAACGGGCTTGCAATCTTGATTGCATCGACTGACCCAGGCTTGCGCCTGGGGCTACCGTCGATTGCCCGCTCACGCGGGCTGGTATTCGAGATTCCCTTGATCGGTACACAATGTTTTGCGCAGCGACTCGCGCCGCAGAGCTAGTTTGCGGGTCCAGCAAAGAGAATCAGGTTGCCGTCGGGGTCTTTCACGATAAAGGTTTTCGCTTGCCACGGTTCGTCTCTCAAGGGCTGAGCGAGAGGCACTTCTGCCGCCTGGTAGGCGAGATAAAGCTGCTCAATCTCGTCTGTGCTCGCCAATGTGATTGATGCGGAGAGCAGGACCTCGCGCTGGCGAATATCTTCTGAAAAGAACGGCTCATCCATGTGACGAAGCGCAAGACGCGCGTTGTCGCGACTCACTTGTCCATAAAACGGAGGATCGCCATAGACAAAATCGATGGTGAAACCGAGCTTCGTGGTGAAGAAGTCGGTGGATGCTTTAAGGTTGCGAACGTAAAGGTGAGCGGCAACCGAGGTGAGAATCGGCTGCGAAGGAGTGTTTGTCTGGGACATGGCTGCGCAAGCTCCTCTTTAGCGATGCTCACATGAGACGGCGGCGGACGAGGTCGAGGGCAAACTGTGCGGCCCATTCACGGACGCGCTGGCGATCGCCGCGGAAGGTGCGGTCGATGGAGTCGGTGCCCTGTGCGTCAGAGACGGCGATGTAAACGAGGCCGACGGCTTTGGAATCGGTGGCGCCGCCGGGTCCGGCGATGCCCGTTACGCCGAGGCCGATTGTGGCGCCAGTGCGCGCGCGGATGCCGTCTGCAAGGGCCTTGGCGACTTCAGCGGAGACAGCGCCGTACTTCGCGATGAGATCGGGCGGCACACCGGCGAATGACGTCTTGAGCGGATCAGAATAGACAACCGCGCCACCGAGAAACGAGCGCGAAGCGCCGGGAACGGATGTAACGCGCTGCGCGATGAGGCCGCCGGTGCAGCTTTCCGCGACGGCGAGCGTGGCCTGGCGCAGGC
>CAZVYV010000470.1:0-2847 GCA_964630985.1 uncultured Occallatibacter sp. | reverse complement strand
TAGCTAGTCGTGCCTCTCGTGATCTTGAACCCTTCGCCTCTCCTCCGCGACTGTCTCCATCTTAGTAAGGCGTTTCTCATGGTCATTAAGGGAGTCATCAACTTCGTCGAACTTCTTTTCAGCGCTGCCGTGGCGACGCTCCATATCTGTGAAACGAGCACTACCAAAATAACCCACAAGGGCAATAAGTGCAGCCAGGATAACGTCCGGCCAGTGGTCGCCCAGATTAGCGTCGATGAAAATGGCGAGTGGATCATTCACTGGCTCCCCACTCTAAGCCTACTTTAAGGTTTTCTAACATGCAATGCCGATTTGTACGGATTTCCGAATAAACCATTACCTACAAGAGATACAGCCTCACAGCCACAAAATCGAGATATTGCTGTACTTGTTGGTAAAACCGCCGCCTTTTGAGGCCAAGTCGAGTTGAAACTGGACGTACACGCCCGGCGCCCACCCATCTCGAATGGACCCCGGAATCTTCTGGAAGGCCGCCGGCAACGGGTACACCTTACCGTTGACCGCAAGCGACAGCGTGGACAGGTTGTGGTTCACGGTGTCTACCAGATAGTTTACCTGCACCTCGGTCGGCACATTCGGCGCGAACTTCGCTATCTCGATTCCGGTGCTTGCCCACGGGTTTTGCGGGGATACGTACGCTTGGATCATATCCACGGGATTCACGTAATTCAGCTGCATCGAGTTGTTGTAGTAGTACCCGTTCTCGTCGCACAGGCTGGCCTCGAACTCAAGCGCCTGGATGTCGGCTTGGTTCTCGTCGGGCGTGATGTCGAACGCAAACGAGTAGTAAACCGCCTCGGGGAAGAACGCTGGCATCAGCGGCCGGTGCGTGGCGGCCATCATGTCCGTGTACGATCCGCCCTCAATGGCCACCGCCAGGTATGGTGCCGCGGGCGTGGCCGGCGTAGCGGTGAACACTTTCGGCGCGACATACGGCACTGGGCCGCCGATCCCGGCGTTGGCGATGGCGGCCCACTGCGGCGAATATTCAAGCAGGTTATCTGAGATCATTGCGCTCCTCCAACTTTCTCTTCAGCCACGCGATACGTTCGTCGATCCATGTCGCCCATTCGCTGCCGGCAGCGCAGCGTTTGCGCAGTTGCCCCAGCATGGCGATTTCGGCGATCATGTCCTCCAGCTTCGGTTGCATCTCATTGTGGCTCTATTCTGGGCACACCCTCTACGGTGACCGAGTGGGCGTCGCGTTCATCCTGCCTCCCCTGCGCCTTGGACGCCGCTACCAGTTGATCCATGCGACTGTTGATACTGAGGTGAACGTCCTGAATCTTGTTGCCATTATGGATGGACGCGACCAAGGCCGCCGCCGCCAGCAGCGTTGGCGGGATCGCTACTATCACGGCTATCTGGACGGCCTCGGTCATCGTCCTATAGCGCGGTGCTCAGACACCAGAAAAATAAGCCAGCTGCAACCAGGCTGGAATTCCACCACGGCCACGGTGTAGCCCGCGCCAGTATCACGCCAACCGTCGCGAGAAAGAACAACACGAGTGCCAGTATCAGGCAAAACTGAGAGAGGCCGAACGTTCCATGTTTCGTTATCATAATGCTCCTTTATGGCGTTTCCGCCGTCACAGGCTTAGATGCCACCTGTGCCGCTGTCGAGGCTTGAACCTGCGCAATCGTCGAGTGGTTGTCGCCGTCCTTGGCGACCGCGAGCCCGGCAGCCACGATCAGGCTGATGACCGCGCCCCGCCAATTGGCCGGCTGCCCCGCCTGCCACGCTTCGACCGCCGTCACAAACTGCGGCACGGAGACGGCGAACGCCGCCACCGCCGCCAAGTTGGTCTTCCAGTTCGCTTTCACATATGCCCAAAACGCATTCATGGTTCCCTCCTTTTATTGTGCCAAGATTATCACGCTCAGTGTGGTGCTGCTCACGGCTGGTGCGATAGCGACTCCTACAACCGTATAGCTAGCGGTACTACCAGCAAACCCAGGAGTTTGCGCTCCGGGGTTGCCGACAAATATCTGATAAGCGGTAAAGTCATTCGTGCCGTTATTGACTGCCTGTAGCCACGGCGAATTTACTCCGCTAGCGTTGAAACAGAAGAAGCCTACAAATTCGTTATTGACTGTAGGCGTAATGTTGGCCGCAGTCTGATTGCAACCCCCGGTGCCGGCAGCGGATGATGCGGAAGCGGTAAAGGTGGTTGCACCCCCAGTCGTATTGTTCTTGCTCACTTCCACGCCGATGAAGCTGGCATAATCACTACAGTTAGCCGCACCAGTAAAGGTTGCGGTGAAAGTTGCGGTACTGGTGTTGGGTGCTATGGCTCCAAAGGTAGAGGAATATCCTGCTGCACCGTTATTCGTCAAGACCGCATTTGGCAACTGGAAGAAAGTCCAACCTGATGCAGCCAGGCTAATCGAGGTGATGGTGCCAGAGGAAGGATGACAGTATAGATTAAATACAACCGCATCTCCGGCGGCGAAAGCGGCTCCGGTAAACGTAGGTGCGTTGCTGGCTCCGGTGAGCACCGTCAGTTGATTTAATCCAGTACCAGTGCCTACATATTCAATACAGTTGGTGCAAATGGTATAAGCCGCCGACCCCACGCTGCTGTCCGTGTACCCCGTCCCGCCGGCAACCGCGTAAAGCGTCTCGCTCGCCGCAACCGAAACCGGACTGGAATAGAGCGTCCCCGTCGTGCATCCCGTAGTGCCGTTCGTCGCCGGGGAACCCGTGGTGTTGTAGCAGATAATCGCCCCGCTGCTGCTGGTGCTGATGGTGACGGATTGAGCGCCGGCGTAGGTTCCGGCTACGGGAGAGAAAGTCGGCGTGGCCGCCGGAGTGGTGCTGCTGAA